>NZ_BAABIK010000006.1:0-233851 GCF_039542725.1 Streptomonospora halophila
GGCGCCCTTCGTCATGTCCTCGCTACGGTCACCGATTTCCCATCAACGATCTAGACAAGCCAATGTAGAGGCCATCGCCGACACTTCACGGCGGAATCGTGACACCGAGAGACGAACGGCCTCACCTGAACGCGCGGCTGCAGTAGCGGCGCCCAGCCCGTCCGGCTGCGAGCGCGACCAAGGGCAACCCTGCAGCCAAGCTCGACATGCTCAAGGAGCGGTCGAGGTCAGCATGGTCGACGGCCTGCGCGAGGCTCGGATGCCGGGGAACTGGACCCTGCACGACGGCCTTATCCGCCGAGGAAGTGGTCGACGTCGCCAACCTCATCCAGGAGACGCTGTTCGAGGTTTACGTCGAGGCTGCCCAGCACGCCCCGATGCGCGAGCCACTGGGCGCCGATATGTGCGGTATTCGGATGCGGCACGAACCGGCCTGGTCATGGGAAGTTTCGTCTCGAGGGAACTGGCTTTCTTCGCGCAGGGGACCTCGGTCACGGATCGTGCGATCCTCCGCCTGAGGTACCTACTTTCCGGGATACTGCCGTGACGAGCCTGGGTTACTGGGAGGTGGAATGAACGAGATTGCGGGGAGCCCGCATACTGCGATCCAGGTGGGGAGCGTGTACGGCAACATCAACGTCGGCGGGAGTGATCCGCCAGAAATTCCTGTGGCAGTGCGCGCCGAGGCGGTGGAGTGGAGTGAACTCATCGCCGTCGAGGACGGGGGCGAAGAACTCCTCACCTGCGCTGATACGATCGAGGTCGTGGCGCAACGCTGTCGCGGGGCCGAGGTGGTGATCGGAGCCCCGCAGCCGAGGGTGGTGTCGCGGCGGCGGGCCCGACCCTGCTTCTCCCCACCAGCACCGCCCCTGTACGATGCGCTGCCACCGCCACACGAATACTGGATCGCGGATTTGACGACCGATCCGCCGGAGATCACCCCAGAGAACGGTAAGCGTCGCTACGAGTTCGACCTCTCGTCAGGGGTGGCTGAGTCCTTCCTGGTGCACGTCGACGGGTGGATCGATATCGAAGAAGACCTGCGCATCGACAAAGAGGTCCGATTCAAGTTCTTTGTCGACTGGATGTGTGAAGGCCGCCGGGGCGGCGTGGATGTGTTGAATGAGTCCGGCGAGGCGTTCCTGTGGCATCCGCTCACGCCGAAACTCGGGGTCCGCTCCAACCTTCGCCAGGAACGGTGAATCCGCGTGACCCGTCCGGAGCCACTATGCCCGCATCCCCCACCGCCCGCCAGGTTGGCCAGCCAGCTTGAAGCCGGCCCCGGGCCAAATGCCACAAGATCTTCTTCGAGCCGATCAGAATGCGCATCAAGGCTCGCCCACAGCTTGGGGATACTCGTATTCTTCAAAGGCCAACGAGTTGCCCCTGCAGCCTGAAATCCCGCGATACAGGTCACTACAAGGGGGTCAATAAGCGAGCGGCCCCACATCGATAGCGAGCAGGCCAGACGCTAGACCGACGACCAGGCGGCCGTCCGCCCAAGCAAGAGACAGCACCTGATGGTGGACAGGAATGGCCGAGAGTTGTCGAGCCGTCGCCGGATCCCAGATCCGCACCGTACAGTCGTCGCCAGCGGTGACCAGGCGCGCCTCCCCCTCCGGAGTGGAGAACGCGCACATCGACCGCAGCGAGCGCGCCCCGCCGTGGAACAGGTACGCGCTTTGTCGCGAGGCCCAGACACGCACGGCCGCCCGCGGGTGGGCTGTGGCCAGTCGGACCTCTCCGCTGGGATCGGTGAAGGCGCAGACCGACCTGATCCGGTAGGTGTCGTCTCCGGTGATCGTGCGCTCACAGGTCCGCTCGGCAATATCCCAGATGCGCATCTTCTCATAGTGCCCGGTGGTCGCGAGCCGAGGGCGACCGTCATTATCGACGAAGTAGCACACCGCGGCCACCCCTCCGGCGCCGTGGGCGACCACGGACCATTCCGGACGGTCATGTTCCAGGTCCTGGACCCGCAGCGTTCCGTCGGTGGCCCCGATGACGATTCTGGGCCGACCGTCGGCGGGGGTGAAGGCGCACAAGGCCGAAACGCGGCGGGTGTCTCTGGGACGACCGTCGGCGGGGGTGAGGGCCCCCACAACCGAAACGCGGCCGGTGCCGAGGGTCAGCGTACGCTCAACCTCACCGGTACCCGCACTCCTGGTCAGCACCGTGCGGTCGCCATCGCCGGAGGCGATCCGGGGCGGGCGCCCCGTCGCCGTGATGGTGCACAGCGTAGGGGCTTGTGCAGGGGCGCTGCTGTCAGCCGGCGCATCGGCCCCACCGGAATCCCAGATGCGAATCGTCTCGTCTCGGCCCGAGGAAGAAATCCAGTGCCGACCGTCCCTATCGGAATAGGAGCACAAGGCGGTGACCTTGCGGCTATGACTACCGAGTGTGCGCTCGGCACCGGTGGCAAGGTCACGGATCCAAACGTCACCCTCGGCGCTGCCCAAGACGAGGTGAGAGCGGTCCCCGGGAAGTACCTGGCCGAGCAGTGTCAGGACCTGGCCGACGGGCCTCCCACCTGCTGCGGGAACACATTCCCCGGTCTCCAGATCGGCTACCGTGATGTTCCCGTCATCGGCGATTAAGGCGACACGCGCAGTCCCACCCATCCCCGGAAGCGGGCACGCCACTGGCCGCACGCTCGGTTTTCCGCCGCCCCTCTGGAGGGTGCAGCGGACGGTACCCGCGGTGGTGTCCCAGAGGAGTACCGAACCATCGTCGCCGCCGGTCACCAGATCCGTACGACCGGCCGAGCGGGCTATCCCAAATATTGTCCTGACAGCCTTGGTGTGGCCGCGCAGTAGCCGTTCCGGCAGGCCACTCGTGGCATCCCAGATGGCAACAGTCCCGTCGAAGCTGCCCGTGGCCAGTCGGGGGCGGCCATCGGGTCCGGTGAACGTGCAGGTGGAAAGCACCCAGCCGCTGTAACCGTCCAAGGAGCGTGTGAACGTCCCATCGACGGGATTCCATATCCGCACCCTAGACAAATCCGCCGTCACAATCCGGGGGTAGTCGTCGGGACCGGTGCATGCGGATACGGACAACACCCCACCGGTGTGGCCTGCGATCTGCTGCTCGGCGGCACCAGTGGCCGGATTCCAGACCATGACGGTTTCCGACTTCGTACCTGCGGTGACCAGGCGGATTTCACCGTCGGTGCCTGTGAAGGTACACATGGCCGTGGTGCCGCCGGAGTGTTCCAGGATAGTGTCCTCCCCGCGGGGAGGGGCCGCCGCCCACGCTGCTCGGTAAGGGGCCATCGGATGGTCGCTGAAGCCGTCGGTGTCCCGTTCAAGTGCGGCGTTCACGCTGAGCATCGCGGCCCGCGCACCCGGTGGTGCCTCCGCGGCCTGCGGGGTGAGCCGGAGCAATCGGGTGCGGCGCCGTGCCAGCCCGGTCGACGCAGTGTCTGCCACGGCCAGCAGCCGCGACAGTTCGGCGTGCAGCGGGTAGGAATCGTCTGCGAAAAGTTCGCCGACCATGCCCGCACGCGCTGCATGGCCGGGCAGCGCGGTGCGCAGGTACTCCGGAGCCTGATCCCACCCCTGTTGTTGTCCGGCGCGGATGAAGGCCGTGGTGATGGCCGCCTCCTCATCGGACCGCGGGGCCAGTTCGTCGCGCTTTCCGAGTAGGGCATCGTTGAGCGCCTGGTGGAAGAGACGGAATGTCCGCTCACCGCTGAGGCGGTTCGTCGCCACGAGGAAGTTGGCAGCCGCTGAGCGAGTGAACCGGGTCAGCGTGCGGGCGTCAACACTCCCCTCACCTAGCGCCGTGATCGCCCGACTCCACAGCCCGGCCGTCCACCCTGGGGGGTCGGCGAACGCCAATGCGGAGAACACAGTCTCGGCGCTGGCGCGTTCCACGGGCGGAAGCCGGGCCAAGTAGCGAGTGAGGGTCGTGCCGACATCGGTGGTGAATGACAGCTTCCGGGGATCGATGGGATCGGTGTCGTGCAGGCCGTGGGTGTGGGCGACCAGGCCGGCGATCAGAAAGTTGCCTTCGGACAGGGCGGCGATGCGAGCCGCGATCGGTCGGGCGGTCGCCGGGTGCGCGTAGGGGCTGTCCGGGCGTTCCGCGCCGACCAAGCACAGAGTGGCCAGGGCGTAGTCGGCGAGATCCTCAACAGCCGAGAACTCCGCGGAATCGAGGTCGATGTTCCGGTACGACTCTGCGAAGGCGCTCAGCAGATCACCCGAATCGTCCCTGCGCCGGGTTCCCATGACCACGCGTGCGCCGACGTCCGCGCAGGTCTCGACAAGCGGGCGCACGATCGCGGTGATGATCAGCCGCGCTTCCTCCGGTGAGGAGGCCTCGTCAAGCGCATCGATGACCACATTGAAGCAGGCGTCCCGGCGGGCCAGGGCCTGACGCATCGGTCGCGGGAAATCGTCTGTGCACTGCGGAGCAGCGACATGAGCCGCCTGGGCGATCTCGGCGGCGACCTCCAAGGCGGTCTTGCCTTTGGCGTGAACCGAGCACGCAACCGACCCCAGCTCGGCGCGCACTGCGTCGTCGTCCGTGGGAAGTGTCGCTCGTGCGGCGGCGTCGGCGGTGATGACGATGCGGCTCAGGACAGCGGACTTGCCGGCGCCGGGCGAGCCCGTCACCACCAGGGCGCGCCGTGCGGGCGGATCGCGGGTCAGCCAGTCGGTGATGGCAGTGAGGGCCGCGGTTCTGCCGCGGAACCGCCAGCCTCGTTCACTGTCGACCGTGACTCCGCGTGCACGAGGGTTCCAATGGCGACTGGCCTCAGGGTCGCCGTCGAGGCTCCAGCCCCACCCGCCGTGTGTTGCGGCATTCAGCGGCTGGTTATCGAGTTCTCGGAGCTCTGCCTCTTCGAGGATCGCGTCGATCTGGTGCAGAGTGATGGCCTGGCCGTCGCCCCGGCGATTGGCGCTGTTCACCAGGCCGACCACGGCCTGACGTTCAGGCGACCATAGTCCGGCGCCGCTGAATCCCGGCTCTACCTGGTACCGCGTCTGCGTATCGAGGCGGACCCAGCCGTAGCCCTGGGCGGCGCCGATCGTGCCACCGGTGGAATTCCCCCAAGGGGTGCGGTTAGCAAAACCGAACGCCCACCAGGCGTTTCCCACGAGATCCTTATTGCGTGGATAGCCCAGCGGCGCCGGTTCGGCGCCCGTCGGCAACTCGTCGGCCAGGTGGAGAAGGGCCACATCTTCGACTGGGGAAGGGCAGACGTCGGAGGCTGAGGCCTGGCGGCGCGAGGCCCCCGGCACGTCCGGGAAAGCGATCCATACAGTCGTGCGTCCGCCGAGGACATGCGCGCTGGTGAGGATCCGGCGGGCGTCGATAACCAGTGCCGCGCCCAGCGGTTCGTGGTCGTCCTCGTGTGCGTGGACGGCGGCTGCCCACGGGAACGCCGACGGCGCCTGGTCGAGCATGCGGGGTCGCCGATCAGCGGGCGTCAGTGGTCTTGGCGGGGTGCCAGTGCAGGGTCACTTCGAAGTTCGCCTCGCTTTTCGCGCGGGCGACGAGCCAGTTGGCATCGCCGCTGACCTTGATGCCGAACGTGACTTGCACTTCGTCGGGTCCGATCGTGCGAATCCCGGTCAGGACCTCCTTGGCCGCACGGACTGCGGGCTCAACGGCCTCGCGCACGCTCCCGGCGATCTGGCCCGGACCGGCGGGGGCGAACCCTTCGACGGCAGCCGCCTCAAAACGGACGGTCGTCCCGTCCTCCAAGTGATAGCTGGTGACGTGGGATTCCACGCAGTATCCCTCCGATCGTGTCCGCCTTGTGCCGCCGCGTGCCTGTGTGTAGGTCCGCCGGTCACTGTGCAACGCGGACTCATTTGCCCTGAACCGGAGGGATCTTGGCGGTAAGACCTTGTTCACGATAATCGCCAGTGCCACGAACACCGTAGCGATAACGGGATCTCCGGCTGGCCGATAACTGCCAGGTTTGCATGACGTTCAGGACGCTGGCATGAGGAAGGTGACGCGCTTCGGCACGTCTCACCGGAATCGTGATCCTCGACCGCCGCTCACGACGTGTCGGCGACGCGCAATACTGGCTCCGGACAAAGCGGCTGTGGACCCGGCGTGAGAGACCGGACATCATCACCCACTCAGGCCGGAACCTACTTCGGAACCTCCCCGGAAATCTGTGAGAGCTTCCGGTTCCGAAGGCCGTCGCCGAGCCAGCGGCGCCGACGCTTCAGACTACTGGCGGCCGGCGACTAATCGCTGGCTACGCCATCGGACATCGGCCGCGGGCCGGAAGACAATCGGGGCACTGGTGCACCCCCGAGGGTGCACGAGGTCGGTGAAGGTGGTGCACCACCAGGGTGCACGCCTTGTCACGCATCCCGGTGCAACCGCGCAGAACCCGGCCCGCACCTCGCCCACAGCCTGGGGATACTCGCATTCTTGCAGGTAAGCGCACTCCCCCTGCAGCCTTCGATTCCCGTCATCCGCTCCAAAACGGACAAAAGCCAGGTCAGACGGGGTTTCCCGGAGACCTGGCCTTCGTCGTTTCCGGACTTGCCAGAGCGCGGCGTGCCCGCTACGTGGCTGATTGGGGTGGAAGGATGGCGGCGCGTCCAGCATCCCCCTACCGCAGTTTGTCCAGCAATACCCCGTCGGCAGCGCGCGCCCACTGCGTCCATCCGTTGACCTGGTAACCACAAAGCGCGTTTGCGGCCCCCGAGGGCGACTTGAACGGCTTTCCTTCGACGCCACCAATCGTGATACAGCCGTCGGGGGTCACCTCTGCCGTGTGCACCACCCCTTTCCGCGGGCGCTTCCACACGAGCTGGGATCCCGCTCTGAGGGCGCCACTGCGGATGAGCGGCATCAAATCCCCACGCCGGTGTTTCCCAGAGTTCGAGGGACCGTCCTGCAGTCCGAGCCAGCGGCGCATCACGTCGTTCGGCGTGTCCTCGAATGCTTTCGCTTTGTCCTGGAGGGCTGCGTACACCTCGTCGTCGATGCGAATCACCGGGGCCATGCGAGTCTCCTCAACCGTCTGTTCCAGTCCTTGCCACTTCAGTCCAGAGCGCCGCGCATCACTGCCAGCAGTGCCACGAAAGCGCCCACCGCAGAAGCACACGCGTCCCGCGACCCAATCTGCGGGCGGCGCCGAGACCCCAGACTCTAGCATGTTACAGACGTCAGTAGTTCAGTTTGAGTGGAGCATCGTGAACCGGCCGTGTGCGTACGACGAGACTCGGCCGGAGTTCTCGGTCGTGCCGCCCGCGGTCGGTCTCGGCCGAGCGGCGAGCCGACGCCGAACAGCAAGCCCTGTGAAGCCCATTGGCTGAAGGTGGGGTGTGGCGCGGCGGGGGTGGAGCGTACGTGCGGCTCGTCCAGTGGCGTTGCCGGTTAATTGGTGGTCCTGCCTGTCGGCGATGGCTCAAGGGCGGTCACCTGTGCAGTTGCGATTGCCTTCGTCCCGAGTGCCCGCGCTACCGAGGCAAGCCCGTGTGAACCGATCGCCACCCATTGAGACCGACGAACGGTCTCGACGAGAATGCGTCTCGACACAACGACCTTCAGCCGGGAGGCAGCGTGGCAGCCACGGTCCAGTTGAGGACGTACACCGTTCGGGAAGGCCTGCTCGACGAGTGGGTGCAGCGCTGGCGCGAGGAAATCGTGCCGCTTCGCCTCCGCTTCGGATTCACATTGGGCCATGCCTGGATCGACCGCGAACGCAACCAGTTCATCTGGACCATCTCCTACGAGGGCGAGCAGTCCTTCGAAGAGCGCAACCGCGAGTACTGGAACTGTCCCGAACGAGCGGCGATGTCCTTGGACCCCAAGGACTACCTGGAAGCCACCGACAAACAAGAGGTCGCCCGGGTCTACTGACCCCGATCGGGCAGGGCCAGCATGTGCGCCCGGCGCTCCTCCTCGGTCAACGCACGGAACACACGGGTGCGGGCGAACGCCTGCAGCTCGTCGGTCGCCGTCTCCGCCCGCCACCCGCGAATCGTCGTATCACGCGAACCCGATACCACAAGACGCGAGTCAGCAGTCCAGACCACGCTGGTCACACGGTCGCGGTGCATGCCGACAACCTCTCGTTCCTCACCGGTGCCCCCATCCCACACACGCACCGACCGGTCGTAGGACCCGGTCGCGATGCGGCGGCCGTCCGGCGACCATGCCACGGCGGGCACCCGCCCCTCGTGGCCGCGCAGCACCGCCGCGGTCTTGCCGGATGCCACGTCCCAGATGCGCACCGTCCAGTCCGCGGAGGAGGTGGCGACGCGGGTCTCATCGGGTGCCCACGCCACACAGTCCACCCAGTTGTCATGGCCGTGCAGCACCGCGCGCTCCCGTCCGGTGCCGATGTCCCAGATCCGCGCTGTGCGGTCGTCGGAAGCGGAGGCGATCATCCTCCCGCTGGGCGAGAAGGCCAGGCCCACGACCCAGTCCTGGTGGCCGGAAAGCACCGTCAGCAGCGACCCGTCCTGGGCATCCCAGATCCGCAACAGGCGGTCCTGAGCCCCTGTCGCGACGCGCCGGCTGTCGGGGGACCACGCGACCGCTTCGACGATGGCGCCCTCGTGCTCCAGCACATGGCGCGGCTCCCCGCTCCCGAAGCTCCACAGACGCGCGCGGCGGTCGGTCCCTCCGGAGGCCACCCGGGAACCGACAGGGGACAGCGCGACCGCCCGCACCTTGCCCTCGTGCGCGGCAGCGACCACACCGGTCTCGGCCTCGGTGTCCGCCCCGCCCATCCACAGCTCTCCGGTCTCACAACCGCCCACCACGGCCGGCGAGCCGTCTCGGTCGGCGGTGTCCACCGAGGTCAATGCGGCACCGTGACGGGTGAGTGACCACTCTTCCACCGAGCGGGGCAGCAGATCCCAGATCCGCAGCGTCTGGTCCTCCGATCCGGTCGCCAGCCGCGTGCCGTCCGGTGACCAGGCCACACACCACACGTTGTCCTCATGGCCGCGCAGCACCGCCTGCTGCTGCGCGTCGTCGGCGGAGAACACCCGGGCCGTGCGATCGGCCGACGCGGTAGCCAGCATCGCGCCGTCCGGGGACCAGGCGACGTTCCACACCCGGTCCTCATGCGCGCGGACCAGCAGACTCCGGCGTCCGCTCGCGGCGTCCCACACCCGCACCGTGCCATCGCCCGAGGCCGTCGCGATCCGGCCGCCTTCGGGGGCCCAGTGCACGCCTTCGACGAAATCCTGATGGCCCCGCAGTGTCAGCTCGCGCTCGGCCGTGGCGACGCGCCAGACGATGACGGTCTGATCGTGGGAGGCCGAGGCCAACCGCTGGCCGTCCGGCGACCACGCCAGGCCGAGGACGTTGTCCTCGTGGCCGGCCAACCGGGCCACGACGCTGCCTGTGTCGGCGTCCCAGACCCGGACGGTCCGGTCGCGTGATGCGCCGGCCACCACGGCACCGGTGGGGCTCCACGCCACCCCGCGCACCACGTCGGTGGCATCGGCCAAACGCAGGACAGTGGTGCCGGATTCGACGTCCCAGAGGCGCACCGTGCCGTCGCGTGAGGCCGTCGCCACCCGGGCGGAGTCCGGCGACCACGAGACGCTTTCGACCATGCCCAGATGCCCGGTCAGCTCCGTTCGCAGTGCGCCCGACTCGGCGTCCCAGATGCGCGCAGTGCCATCGCGCGAGGCGGTGGCCAGCAGGCGCCCGTCGGGCGACCACGCGAGATTGCGCACCGTATCGGTGTGCCCCTTGTAGACGCCGCGCGCATGGCTGTGGGCCAACGACGCCAGCAGCGCTCTGCGGGCCGTCGGAGTCGGAGCGCACTCCCCCAACGCCGCGAGGCAGAGCAGAACCGCCAGCTCCGGGTAGCGCTCCACGTTCGCCAGGACGAACTCCGCGATCTGCTGCGAGACGCGCAAAAGGAACCCGCGGTCCCGGCGCCGGGATGCGTCGACGAACACGGCCACCGCGGGGGTGTCCTGGCCCACCTCCCTCAGCCCGGCGAGCCACTGCTCGGCCAGCTCCAGCCGATCCCCGGTCAGCAGGTAGTCCGGGCTGCGCCCGCTGCGCTGCCAGTCCGCGGTCCACCGCTCGAGTTCGGCACGCTGGCGCAGCCGTTCCATGTGCGCCTCGACCTCTTGGCGCAGCGGCGCCCACTGGCGAAACAGCGCCTCGTGGGCCACGTGAGCCGTCGGTTCGCCGCCGTTGACGTCGGAGACGAGCAGGCGGGCTTCGATGAAGGCGTCGACGATCCGCCGCTGCTCCTCGGAGAGGGAGCCCAGCGGGACGCGCCGCCTGGAGGCGTCGCTGCTGCTGACCGTGACGAACAGCAGCAGTGTGCGCAGCACGTCGGGCATGTCGCTGCTGCTGCGCAGTTCCGCGGAGACCTGGTCGGCGTGGCGGGACAGGGCGCCGTCGACCCCGCCCAGGGCGCGATAGTGCTCGATGGTCGCCGTCTTTCCTGTGCCTACGCGCAGGTACAGCTCTTGAAGGAGATAGGCCAGCAGCGGTAGCGCGTCGCCGCTTCCGGTGTCGGCGACGATGCGCTCGACCAGTCCGGGTTCGAGCTTCAGTCGGGCCGCCTCGGCGGGGCGTTCGATCACTTCGGCCAGTCCGGCCCGGTCCAGAGCGCCCAGGGCGATCGGGCTGGTGAACAGGCCGGCGCGGTCCTCGGCCAGCATGTCGCCGAGGAACTCCACGCGAAGGGTGGCCACGACATGCAGGTGCCGGTCGCTGCCCAAGGCATCCGTTAAGCCATCGAGGAACAGTCGGCGGTCGCCCTCTCCGGTGAGGGTGGCCAGTTCCTCGAGCTGGTCGATTACCACGAGGGTGTGCGCGAACCGGCGTCCCGACGCGTGGCGGTATCTGGCGAACAGGTCGGCGAACTCCGCGGGGGCGCGACGCACCCGGCGGGCAACGGCCTCAGGCGACTCGCCGAGTTCGGCTGCGAGCGCCCGCGCAAGAGCCCCCAGCGGGTCGGTGCCCGGCACGATGACGGGAAGGACACTCCAGCGCTGCCCGCGGATGCGCGGCAGCACGCCGGCGTGCAGCAGGGAGGACTTGCCGATGCCCGAAGCGCCGATGATGGCGGTGAAGCGGTCTTCGGCCGACGCTCTGGATTGGTGGAGGCGGCGAACGATCTGGGTGGTCTGGGCCTCGCGGCCGAAGTAGACGGCCGCCTCGTCCTCCCGGAAAGCCTCCAAACCAGGATAGGGCGGGCGCGTGGGATCCCAGGCGAGCTTGGGCGGGGGCGGGTTCTCCAACCCGTAGGCCACAACATGGCCGGCCACCAGGACGATGAGGAGGACGACCAGACCGGGAACGGCGATCTGCTCCAGCAGACTCAACGGAAGCGGCGCGTCGTCGCCGTCGGTGGCGTAGTTGGTGACAACACCGAGGAGACTGGCCGCGAGTACGAGGAACAGTTGAAGCAGCATCGCGATCCGCTGCCGACGCTGCACCCGGCGCCTCCGCTCATTCAGTTTGCGTGCAGGGTCGGAATGGGCGCTGACGTCGTCTTCCATCGACAGGGCCAGTCCCGACCACAGCGCGCATCCGACGTGTCAGCTTAATCCTCGGGCAGGGGCGGGTAAAGGCCGGTTCCGGTCGCGGCCCACAGGCATAAATTGGACGCCGATATATGCAGGATTTCGGATGCGGCACGAAACGGCCTGGCCATAGCAGAGTGTTTCGTCTTGAGTGAACTGGCCGTCTTCGCGCAGGGACCTTGGTCGCGGATCGTGCGATCCTCCACCTGACGCAACTACTCTCCGGGATACTGCCGTGACGGAGACTGGGCTACTGGGAGGTGGAATGAACGAGATCGCGGGGAGCCCACATACTGCGATCCAGGTGGGGAGCGTGCACGGCAACATCAACGTCGGCAGGAGCGGTCCGCCAGAGGTTCCTGTGGCAGTGTGCGCCGAGGCGGTGGAGTGGAGTGAGTTCATCGCTGTCGAGGACGAGGTCGAAGAACTCCTCACCTGTGCCGATACGATCGAGATCGTGGCGCAGCCCCGCGAAGGGGCCGAGGTGGTGATCGGGGCCCCGCACCCCAGAGTGGTGTCGCGGAGGCGGGCCCGGAAGTGCTTCACTCCACCTCCGCCACCCGCGTATAGCGCTCTTCCACCACCGCACGAATACTGGATAGCGGACTTGACCATCGACCCGCCGGAGATCACCCCGGAGAATGGTCCGCGCCGCTACGAGTTCGACCTCTCGGCAGGGGTGGCCGAGTCCTTCCTTGTCCACGTCGACGGGTGGATCGACATCGAAGAAGACCTGTGCATCGACGAAGAGGTCCGATTCAAGTTCGTTGTCGACTGGATGTGTGAAGGCCGCCGGGGCCGTGTGGATGTGTTGGGTAAGTTCGGCGAGGCGTTCGTGTGGCATCCGCTCACGCCGGAACTAGGAGTTCGCTACGATCTTCGCCAGGTTCAGTGAGTCCACGCGGTGGACGCGACTACCGTTGCATGTGATCGCCCATGCTTCCGGTGGCCGCGCTTACTCGTCTTTCAGATCCGACTGCTGTTCCCCCTCCGCGTACAATTGGTTACCGGCCGACGACTCGCAGGGAGGAGCGAATACGGCGTCGCGAACGCGCGGCCCTGAGCTTTCGGCCTCATACTTGTCACATGACCCAAATTGAAGATCTACTGCACCGGCGTACGGACCTATCGACGTTCCTGGTCCACCTCACGCGCGACGACCGCGGGGCGGCGCGCGACAACTTGTTGGACATCCTCGCGAACCGGACGATCGAGGCCAGGCGTGTCTACGGCATGGCCACCGACCTCGCGCGGGAGATGCCAGAGATCGAACGCACACAGCAAGTAGCCTGCTTTACCGAGACACCTTTGGAGTATGTCTGGATGATGTGCCAAGACATCTCAACCCGAGGAGTCCAGCTACGTGGGTATGGCCTTGCCTTCACCAAGGCCTACGCCCGCAAGAAGGGCGTCAACCCTGTCTGTACATCGACATCACACCTGGCCATGGCTGGCTCACACAGGCCGTGAACGCCTTGAGGGACGAAGCTCACGAGGCAGCCACGACGAGTTCGCTGCGGCAGGAGCATCGAGCAGACCGGCTTCTGCAGTCGCAGATTCTGCGGCTCACGCCGTTCATCGAGCAGATCGGACCGATGAACAATGGTGGACGCAAAGAGTTCTGGTGGGAGCGCGAGTGGCGCCACGTGGGGGACTTTCGCTTCGAAGAACCGCGCGACATCGTCGTCGCCTTCCCGCAAGGGGACCACAACGCCTTCAGGGACGACCTCACGTCCGTGCTTCAGCAAAGGCAGGAAGGCAGCGACCCCTTCGTTCCCGCTGGAGACCTTCCCCCTGTCGAGGTAGACGGCTACAAGAGCCTCCGCCTAGTGGACCCGAACTGGGGACTTGAGCGGATGATCGCCGCGCTCGCGGGCGTTGGCGATCCTGGCCCGTTCCCGAGCTGAGCCCACGTCTCCGGCCCCGCCCACGGATACAAGCGCCACACTCGCTCATAGCGCGAGACCGACCTGTCTGAACGCTCGATCAAGAACGCGCCCCTGGGGCGTCTGCGCCGGCGGGGCGAGGGTGGCTGATAGACCGGTTAGGAACTCCCCCGGCATCGGTTGCGATCCTCGGTCGCCGCTGACGGCGACCGCCACCGCGCCTGAACAGGCGAAACGATCATGCAAGCTGCGTTGCGCTGCGCAACGAGACCGGACATCATCCCACTCAGGCGCGAACCTACTTCGGAACCTCCCCGGGAATCCATGAGAGCTTCCGATTCCGAAGACAGGCATCGGCCGCCGAGCCAAAGGCGCCGACGCTTCAGGCTACTGGCGGCCGGCGACTCATGGCTGGCTATCCGACGGACATCCGCCGCGGGCCGGAGGACAATCCGGCCGCTGGTGCACCACGAGGGTGCACGAGGTCGGGAAAGGTCGTGCACCACCAGGGTGCACGCCTTGTCACCCATCCAGGCGCAACCGCACGCAACCCGGACCGCACCTCGCCCACAGCCTGGGGACACTCGAATAATCGCACGTCAGCGAATTGCCGCTGGGCCCTCCGATTCCCGTCATCCGCTCTGTACGAAAAATAGCCCTGACCTGCGATATCAAATCGAACAGACAGGGCTGTTTTTGCGCCCAGGGTACACGCGAGGGTGCACCACCTCCCCGCGGCCCCCGCTGTGCAGACTCCACCCCGTCATCCGTCCCCACCGGGGGTGCAACAGGGTGCACGGGAAGACCACGCCGGCCCCGAGAACCCTCGGATTGCTGAGGGGGGCTACTGGCGATGGCACCCATATTGCTCTGGGCATAGTCGTCGTGCTGGTTGTTGCGATCCTCGGTAGCCGCTGACGGCGACCGCCACAGCGCCCGAGCAGGCGAAACGCCCAAACGATCCCCGCCGCGCAGTGCAATGAGAACAGACATAATCACCCACTCAGGAAGGAACCTACTTCGGAACCTCCCCCGGGAATCCATGAGAGCTTCCGGTTCCGAAACCCGCCACACAACGGGCCGCGCCGACACCCCAGCTACCGGCCGACCCACCCACCTCCCCGCCACGCACGGATCCCCGCCGACGCCCCCGAACGCCATCGGACGGCCCTACACACACCCCCGGGCACCGGCAACACCGCCAGCCCGGAGAACCTTCGAGAACCTCGGCGATTCTTCGCCCGATTCCCTCCGCAACCGCGCCGCCCGCTCACGAAGCTAATCGCTGTACTTCCTCGGTGCTGCCATACTCTGTATTTTTCCTGGGATCAAAGCCTGCACAGAACCCGGGGCGCAACACCATCAGCCCTTGCAGGTTGGCGCCGTGCACGTGGGCTTTTCCGGAGTACCGGAGGTCGATCCGCTCGCCTTTGACGCTGGTCGTCTTCTCGGCGCAGCGGTCAGTGGGGACGACGGTGCCGTGCAGCACGAGGTGAGAGGTGTCCTCCCGGTGCGCCTGCTCCAGCATCCGGTCCAGTTCGGGCGCCTGCTCGGCGAGCACGTCGGTGCCCTTGCCGGACACTCCTGCCCGTCTGTCGCTTCTGCCTACTTCGTCGGTTCCTGGAACCGAATTCGCTGGGCTCACCTCAATGGCCCGCACCCCGCGGCGAGAGATGCCGCCGGGCCCATTCGGTGAAGGTGGTGATCGGTAGGCCGAACGCACGCCGGTCTTCAGGGCAAGACCTTCATCGGCCGAATTCGGTTCGGTTTTGGGAAGTGCTCGGGGTCGGCGGTCGTCGGCTGCCGACCCACCTGCCACCCGGCCGTCACGGAATTTTCCACCTGTCGCACGAACCGCTAGGCACGGGGTAGCGTCAGATCCCTGTAGCGACCGAAATGGTCGATCTTTGGGCAATTCCCAGCGATGGACCCTCTGGAGAGCACTCACATGCCTAGCCCCCTCTCCCTGAAGGACGACGACCCGACCGAGATTGGAGGACTCCGCCTGATCGGTCGCCTCGGCGCGGGAGGTCAGGGGACGGTGTATCTCGCGGAACAGGCGCAGGGCGGGTCTCTCGTCGCCATCAAGTGCCTCAGTGCCGCGGGGCTGGAGGACCCCCGGATTCGGCAGCGGTTCGTCCGCGAGGCCGAGGCGGCGCGGCAGGTCGCCTCCTTCTGTACAGCGACCGTGCTGGCGGCCGACTTCGAGGCGGAATCGCCCTACATTGTCAGTGAATACGTCGAAGGCCGGTCGCTGTCTCAGCGCATTCGCCAGGACGGGCCCATGTCAGGCGGAGACCTCGGCCGCCTCGCCGTCGCCACCGGCACGGCGCTCGTCGCGATCCACGAGGCCGGCATCGTGCACCGCGACTTCAAACCCGGCAATGTCCTCTTCGGAGACGGTGGCGCACGGGTGATCGACTTCGGGATCGCCCAGAACACGGAAGCCTCTGCCACCCTCACCAACTCCCCGATCGGAACACCGGCGTTCATGGCGCCCGAGCAGATCGCGAGCGGGCAGGCGACTGCCGCTTCGGACGTGTTCGCCTGGGGCGGCGTTCTGGTGTTCGCGGCGACGGGCGCTTCGCCGTTCAACGCGGACACGGTGGCCAACGTGCTGCACAACGTGCTGCACGTGGAGCCGGACCTGAGCGCGGTACCGGACGAGGTGCGCCCGTTGGTGCGGAGGGCGCTGAGCAAGGACCCCGAAGCGCGGCCCAGTGCGGTGGATGTCCTGATGACACTGCTGGGCCGCCAGGGAACCCCCGCCAACCCGGACAGCCTCAGCCAGGCGATGCGTGACGCGCAGACCGCCGTTTCCGGTACCGGCGCGCCCACGGGCGTGACGGCGACGACGGCGATGTTCCCGAACACGGGCATGTACCCGCATACGACCATGTCACCGCCCACGGACATGCCCCCGAACACATGGGACACGCCCTACGGGCAGCCCCCTGCCCGCAAGCCGGGCAGCCGGCTGAGGCCCTGGCTGATCGGTATCGGCGCCTTGCTGGTCGCCGGCGCCCTCATGGTGGCGGCGGTGATGGGCGCGCTGCTCGACAACATCCTGGTACCCCTCGAAGGCGGTGGGGGTACCAGCGAGGGTGGAAGCGACCCGCAGGCCGACAGCGGCGCCGCATCCGGGGCGGAGTCCGAGAGCGCCGGAGAGAGCACGGCGCCCGAGAACGCCGGAGACGCCGCGTCCGAAGGCGGTAATGGAAATCCAAAGTCCGAGACCGTAGAGCCGCCTGTGGAGCCCGAGGCCGGGGAACCGGACGGCACGACCGTTGCCACCGCGCCTCCCGGGGTAGCCACGGACGTCGACAACGTCCAGGTGGGCGACTGCTTCAACGACCCCAGTGAGGAAAGCACGGCGGTGGTCTTCATCGTCGACTGCGCGGAGCCGCATGATGCCGAGGTATTCGGGTTCCTCGAAGTCGACGGGAACCGTGCATGGCCGGGCGCGGAGACCTTGGGCGCGGAGGCGCAGGCGGGATGCAAGGATGACATGTTCTCGTCCTACGTCGGCGTCGGCTATGACTCGTCCATGTATTACCTGATGTGGTACACGCCCTCGGAGAGCAGCTGGGACGCGGGCGACTACGTGCTGACCTGCTCCGTTCACAACCCGGACGGCAAGATCACGGGGTCCGTAGCGGGCGTTGCTCGATAGTCCTCCTCAGTTCTCCGCGTTGTCAGCCTTCGACTTTTGAGGGGCAGTCGCCGCGGCGCGCGCCGTCCACGGCCAGGTGAGCTTCCCTGCGTAGCGCGGACACTTGAGGTGAGGGCAGGCGTGATCATCAGGAAGGATGTCGCCCATGCCCTCTCCACACTCGCCCGAGCTCCGCCGCCGCGCTGTCGAGCCGGCGCGCCAGGGCAGCAAGTCCACCGCCGAGCTCGCCAAGGACCTCGGCATCAGCTGCTCGTGTTTGCAGAACTGGGTGGCCCGGGCCGCCGCCGAGGAGAAAGCGGCCGGCGAGGCCGCCCGGCCCACAAGTGCGGAAAAGAAGGAACTCGCCGAGCTGCGCCGCCGCAACAAGCAACTTGAAGCCGAAAACCAGATCCTGAAGCGGGCCGCAGCCTGTTTCGCCGGTGAGAACGTACTCCAAAGTAATGTACTCGCTGGTCCGTGAATGTGCCGCCGACTCGATCCCGGTCGCGGTGGCACGAGCGAGTACACAACGCATCCGAAGCGCACCGGGTGCATCGGTTCCGCTTCGGGTAGGTTCCCGCAGAATGATTCCCCCCGACCTGCTTGGAGCGCCCATGGCGGCGAAGAAGGACCGGCCGGGACAGCGGAGGCCGACAACCGGTGAAGCCGCCACTCCTCGATCCGGTGCCCGTTCCCGCGCCCCGTGGCACCTGTGGCCGATCGCCGGGGTGATGCTGCTGCTCGCAGGCGGCGGCCTCTGGGACTATCTCAATCTCATCGAGCCCAACACCGCCTACATCGAGGACCAGGGGTGGGGTGCCTCCGGGATCGCCTACTTCACCGATTACCCGATCGTCCTGCGCCTGCTCTGGACGACCGCGCTGCTCGCCGCAGCCGCCGCGCCGGTCCTGGTGCTGTTCCGCTCCCGATTCGCGGTTCCACTCGCCCTCGTCGCCGCAGTGGCCCAGGCCCTGTTGCTGGTCAGCACGCTCGCTTTCATGGACCGGTTGGCGGCGCTGGGCACGTTCACGGCGCTCTTCGACGCCGGAGTGGCCATCGTATTCGCCGCCTTCTGGGGATACTGCCGCTACCTGCGCGCGCGTTCCGCGCTGAGGTGAACGCCCCAGTACGGGCGCCTCTCCGCCACTGGCACAGCCGGAACCTGGTAGCCGGCGGACCATGCTCGTACGCCCTCAGGGCTTTTCCTATGCCCAGGGTGCATGCGAGGGTGCACCACCTCGCGCCAGCCGCCCGCTGTGCAGACTCCCTCCCGTCATCCGCCCCGCAGCGAGGGTGCACCAGGGTGCACGGGAGACCGCCGACAGCCCCGCCGGCTGCGAGAACCTCGCCCGACGTCGGAGGTTCTTCGCCCGGTTCCCTCCGCGTTCGCGCAGGCCCGAGCGATGGTCGCCCCATGGCAATCGTCTACGACGCGGTTACGCGCCTGCTCGACCTCATCGGGCTTCCCTGACCGGCACGAACCTCAGGCCAAACCGACTTTGCGCTGCCCGTAAAGTGCCGGTCCGGTCCCCATCCCTCAGCTTCGCGAAACAGAAGGAACGGCGGGCCTCGACGTGCCACAGTTGTAGGTGTCCAATGTCGGCATGGTGGGGCACCTATGGAGAATTCACGTCGCCTGTTCTCGCTGCTGGATGATGAACCGATTGCGTGTCCCGAGGACGACACCCTTGGCACCGGGAAAGCCGCCCTCAGGCTCGCTGGTTTACTGGTCGCCTCCCGGGAAGCGACCCCGCTGACCCTGGCGGTGGACGCCGACTGGGGGTCGGGCAAGAGCAGTCTGATGAGGATGCTCGAGTCCGAGTTGGCAATGCGTGAGGACGTGCACACAGTCTGGTTCAACGCTTGGTCCGCCACCCAAGCGGATGCTCTTGAGGGCATCATCAAGTCTGTCCTCATGCGCTTCGACCGGAGACTTCTTCGTAGGGCACTGCAGCAGATGGCCGACCGTCGAGCGGTGCTGGGCGTCGCCCGGGTCGCCGCCACGTTCGCAGCCTCAGCATTTGGGGTAACTGGACTCGTCGACCAGTTGTGGAATCGTCTGTCGGCGAGCCCGCAGAGCCGAAACGAGATGGCGACGAGCCTGCGTAGCCTCACCAGAGAATGGTCCGAGAGCGGCCCCTACACTCCCAGGCGGTTGCTCGTGGTTTTCATTGACGACCTCGATCGCTGTCCTCCCGAAACCGTGCTCGCCGTATGCGAAGCGGTTAAGGTCTATCTGGACGTCCCCGGCCTGGCATTCGTCATCGGATGCGACCGGTCGGCGTTAACCGAAGGCGGAATCCTGGAAAGCCTCTCCCCGGGCGGGGTCGCCTTCATGGAGAAGATTTTTCAGACCAACTACCGCCTCCCCCTGCCCACTGACGAAGAGGCTGCCGGGTTCGTCCGGGAATGCGCAAGAAGATCGGGAATCGCTGCGCTCCTCACGACGGATCTCGTGCACCTGCTCGTAGGCCACGCCAACCGGAACCCGAGAAGGATTAAGCGGATAATCAACGGCTTGGCGCTGGAAAGTACGTTGAATCCTGTCTGGCGTGATGTCGATGACTCTTCGATCCAGTCGATGGTGCGGGTCATACTGCTCCAATATCTTTATCCCGGTTTCTATCGAGATCTCGCCGGAAATGCCCCTCAGCGAAACCTGATTCGCGACTTCTTGCTGTATCGCAAGGCGATGAGGAGCGCGCTCGGGCCGGAGGACGGATCGGTCGAGGACGAGGAGGTCGATTCGTTCTATGTAGACCACGATGTCTCCCCTCCATACCGAAACGAAGGCGAGGATCCAGGGGACCTGTTCGGAAAATTGGAGCTGCGGCTGCCGTCGTCGTTTGCGACGCTCGCCTACGATCGGGCGTTCGTTGCGCTGACCGAACAACTATGGGAGAGCGGTGCGGGGTCGCTCCTGCTTCGCCAGGTCCTCAGCAGGCCGCCGGAGAGGGTGACCGCACCCGCAGAAGATATGAGCGACGCCGCGGATGAAACCCTTGGCATCTCACCCTTCGAGTCCAGTTCTTCAGTTCCGTACAGCAGAAAATCAGTCCTATGGATCGACGACGCCCCGACGAATAACAGCTCGCTCACTGCGTCCCTGCGACAGTCGGGGGCTCGGGTCGTAATCGCGATGAATGGAGACGAGGCAATGCAGTGTCTCGCTGACAGAAAATGGGACCTCATTATATCTGACGTTACCCGGAACGGCGACCAGGAAGCAGGATTCAAGGACTTGGAACGATTTCATCGGGCCGGGTTAACGGACACTCCGGTGATCTTCTACACAAGCGGAGTTACGTCCAATCGACAAAAGAAGGCTACTGCGATGGGCGCCCTTCTTATTACGTCAAGTCCGTATGAATTTCGCCGAATTTCTGATAAGGTTTTGAGTGGCACATAATGTGCGCAAACGGGGTACGTGTCCAAAGCCTGCACAGAATCGGGGCGCAACAGCATGCTGCCGTCGGGCAGGCGATCGGCCATCGGCTGGTGGACCTGCGGCGGCCGTCGAGTACGAGTCCGCGCAGGTAGCAGTCGCCCCAGGCGTGGGTACCGTGGTGGGGAATCGAGGCGAAGGCCTCGGCGCAGAACGCGTCGAGCTCCTCGCAGCGCGCGTCGACGGCGGCCGGATCCATGCCTGTGATCGTCCTGGATCAACACACGGAATGCAGGAACTCAACGAAGTACTACTGGGCAACGAGGCCCGCCCCGGCCCCGTCGGCACCCCGAGCATCCATTGCGCGGTTTCTTTCCGGATTTCGGCCTGGATCCGTCAGATGCCGCGCGATAGGCGTCGGCCGGTGGCGGTGATCACGGCCGGAACCTGCGCCAGCGCGGATTGACGTTGTGGCGGTGTAGCTTGACCGGCCATGGACGATCTCCAGTCACTCAAGCCTCACCTACTCGAATCCGGAGTTCCCGAGACCGTCGCCGACCGGTGGCTCGGGTTGGCTCTTCCCCAACTGGTGTTCACCCCGATGGACGACGCCGACCTGCAGGCGGGAGAGCGCCCGGCGGGGTGGTACGGCGGGCATCCGCGCGTTCCGCTCGATGTCGACCTGGGCGACTATCCGCACTACATCGCCTCGGTCGACTGCAGTGCCCTCCCGCCCAGCCCACCGGGGTTGGCGCTGCCCGGTGAAGGCTCGCTGCTCCTCTTCGCCACCAGGGATGCGGATTCCGCCATGGAACGCGACCTGTCGACCTCCCCGCGCGCGATGCTGCACGTCGGCGCGGACACACCGGTGCGGGAGTGGACGCTCGACGAGTCGCCAGAGGAGCCGGATCACTTCCGTGCCCCGTTCCCCCTCCGGTGCAGCGCCTACTGGAGCCTGCCCGACGCCGACCACGCCGTGCTCCTCCTCGACGATGAGCTGAACGGCTTGTTCTCTCCCTACGAACGGCAGTTGGCCAGTGCCAATCGGGCCAACAGGCGGAACACCAGAAGGTCGGTGCAAGGCCCGAAGGTGCTGAAGATGGGCGGATACCCGGCCAACGTCCAGGACGACCCCTGCCTTATCTACGACAAGGCAGAGGTGCTCGGGCGACGCGATTGGTGCCTGATCGCCGAATGGGGGGCGAGCCTGTCGCCCGAAGGCGAGGACATCCGCACGTACTGGGTGATGTCTCGCCAGGACATGGCGGAGTTCCGCTACGACCGGGTGGGACAGCTGAGCGACCACAACGAGTCTTCCGACCAGATCGGCCTCTGAGCGTCGGGCGCCGCCGGGTTCTTCCCGCCGTCACCGCTCGATGCCCTGTTGAGGAGGTGGCGGTGGTGAGGTGGAGGCGCCCTCCGCCGAGCCGCCGGCGCCACCGCCGGTGGCTCGCCCGCCGCAGGCGCGCCGCGGCCTCCTCGGCCACCTGCGGCGATCGAGCAGCAGCCCAGCGAGGCCCGGTGGCGAAGGCCCCCACGGCCGGCCACGCCTCGCGGAACCGTCGCCCGCACCCGCCTGCGGGTCGCCGCCCACCGCCCTCCGCGTCGGGCGGCGGCTCCGCACTACACCGGAACTCCTCGTCCAGGATCCGGTGGAACCGCCGCGACGGCCGCAACCGCCGCGCTTCGGCGGTGCGCAGACCCAGCGCCACGCGCCCGGTTCCAGAACTCCCCAGCCCATCCGACCCGCGAACAGGCCCGGGCCAGCGTCTCGGCGGGGTGGAGCGAGTGGGGCGGGTGCGGGTGCGCGGGTGAACAGTCCGGCCGCGCGCCCGCACCCGGGCTCAGGTCAGCGGACGACCCGGGTGATCCACCGGTCGTGGGCGCCGATGCTGGTGTAGACGTCGGGCAGCGCACCGCACTCGGCGCCGACACCGCGGCTGTTCACCCCGACGACCCGCCACTCGCCGTAGACCCGGCGCAGCAGAGGCGAGCCGGAGTCTCCGTAGCAGGGGCCGCGGACGCCGTCCGGGTTGTCGGTGCAGACGTCGCCCTTGCGGACGCCCCAGGAGCCGTCGCCGTTCTCGTCCACCTGGCACCGGCGGTCCGAGGGCGAGAGCAGGGTGGTGTCGAGCTGCTGCAATTCCTCGGGCAGGTTCGCCGGGTCGTCGGTGTCGTCGTTGGACGTGTAGCCCCACCCGACCTGGCGCACTTCGGTACCGGGACGGGGGATGCGGCGCTCCAGCCTGACGGGCTCGACATCCACCGGAGAGTCGAGCTTGAGCAGCGCGATGTCTCGGCCTTCTTCATGGTCGGTGTAGTAGACGTAGTCCGGGTGGACCACGATGTCGTCGAGCTTGACGACGGTCCCGCCGGCGGTCCGGTCGTTGGAGCCCAGCCGGACGTGGAAGATGTCCGGGTCGCGCAGCTTGTAGGGGTCGGAGCCCTCTCCTTCGGTCACCACGCAGTGGGCGGCGGTGACCATCCACCGCTCGTCGACGAGCGCCGCGCCGCAGCCGTGGTGGTCGGGGTTGCCGTCCCGCTCGTACTGCAGGGAGCCGACGAAGGGGTAAGGCTGGTCGGCGGGCTGCCCTCCGATGATCTTGGGGGTGGGGGGCTCAGCCGTTTCGTCGGCTTGCGCCGCCCCGGCCTGGGTCAGCGCGCCGAGGGAGACGGCCGCGGCCAGCGCCGCACCAGTCAGCGCGCGCGTCCATCCGCGCACACCCGTTCCGTTCGATTGAGTTGTCGCCGTTCGCACTGCCGCTCCGTTTCCTACCGCGCCTCCGGCGTTGATATCCGCCGGAATACCTCGGGACACGTTAGGGAACCGTCAGCGGGGAGCGCGAGTTTCTTCTTGCACTGTCATTCGGCGCATCCGGTGCAGAAATTCTGCATCACAACCCCTGTGCCACCTACCTGCGCAAACGCGGCGCTCGCCATACCCTCCACACTTTCCCCACCCAAGGACGTGAATAATCATTCGCGAATCTCACTTCTCAGATGGCGCCGTTTTACGCACTTGACGCCCCGGGGGCCGCCTTGGTTGTATTTCGATCCCCGATCGGGAAAGGCTCGCCGCGGAGTCGACGTCAAAGCGCGGTGGTCACGACTACTCTCTTGGGAGCGCCTTGTGAAAAGTGGATTTCTGAAGTCGTCCGTGCTCATCGCTTCGTTCGCTGCTGCACTGTCACTTTCGGCGGCTTCGGCGTCAGCCTCGGTATCCCCTTCGGAGGAAGAACAGTCGAGTCCGGCCGCAGTCGGCGCGGAGGAAGCGCAGGCGGCGAGCATCAAGATCGTGGCGGCGTACGATGCTCCCTATCGCACCCGGCCCTATGGAAGCAGCCACAAGATCGGCACTGTACAGGCCGGCACCCACATCTACATTCAGTGCCGACTCCAAAACAGCTACGGCAACTACTGGTACCGCACCGCGGGGGGTGACGCTTACACTTACAGCGGACACTACCTCTCCTATCCGGGGATTCCCGCCTGCTGATGCTCCCGGTTGCAGGTCCGGGGCGCCAGAGCCCTGAGCCCTGAACGCCGTGGCGGGGCCACCCGATCGGCAGGCCCCTGATTTGCGGGATTCTCCGGACACACCGACGGCCACCGCCTGATTCCGGTCTTTGCGAAGACAACGATTCCCTCGGCGGTGGCCGTTGAAATCACCAGAGCGACCCGAGGGCTCTGTTATCGCCGCGGGGGGTGACGCTTACACTTACAGCGGACACTACGCCTCCTACGCGAATATTCCCGCCTGCTGATGCTCCCGGTTCCAGGTCCGGATTTCCTGGGCGCTGACCGTCTTGTCGTAGTCATTCGATCGGCAAGCCCTTGACCTGAGGGAGCCTCCGGACACACCGACGGCCACCGCCTGGTTCGGTCTCTGCGAAGACAACGAAGCCCTCGGCGGTGGCCGTTGAACTCCGCAAAACCATCCGGCATCCGCGCCGATCTCAGTTTCCCCGCGCTGCTTGCCCCATCAGCCGCCCGCGTCGTCGTGCGTGCGTCGCAGCAGGTGGACGGCCAGCGCGGTGGTCCACGCCCAACCGATCACGACCGCGGTTCGTTGCAACAGTCCGCCGACGGCGGCGAGCGGTTCGGTCTGGGCGAGTCCACCGGTGGCCAGGAGGACGAAGATGACGAAGGCGGCGCCGGTCGCGGCCGAGTAGGCGGCCCACGCCCGCCGGTGCCGGCGTAGGAACCACCGGGCGAACGCGGCGCACGCCGCCACCAGGGCTGCGAATCCGATCAGTGAGAGAAGATCGTGCAGGGTGCCATGCGTGCTGGCGTGCACGGGGACGGTCGGAGTGCCCGGTGGATAGCCGCCGACCGGGTCGGTGAGGAAGGCACCGGCCCCGAGCAGACCCGCCCCCCAGATCGCGATCAGCGACGGGCCCCAGGTCTTCGTTTCGTGTCGGCGAAGCGCGCGATGGGCTCCAAGCGCGAATGCCACCGTCAGCGATCCGGCGAGGAGGAAGTCCGCGGTCTGGACCCAGCCCGCCTCGCCCAGCGCAAGCGAGCTGACGGGATGGCGCAGCGGGTCGTAGTCGGGGCGCCGGAAGCCTTCGACCAGGAAGACGGCCACGAACAGGGGACCCGCGAAGATCCCTGACCGCAGCAGAACAGTCGTCGTCATGCCTCTACGATTCATGTCTGTAAGTTTCTTTTGACACCGCTTGCTTGTCAAACTAATCTGACAGACATGGAACACGACAGTGAGGACCTGACCCAGCGCGTCGAAGCACACGACCCGGCCCTTGGCCTGCGGGCGGCGGGCGCGCTGCACAGATTGGCCGAGCAGGTGGAAGCCGCGGCCACCGGCCACGCCCGCCGGCAGGGGTGGTCGTGGGAACAGATCGGCGATGCGCTGGGCATGTCGCGCCAGTCCGCCCACACCAAGCACGGGAAGTGAGGAACGGTGTTCGACCAGTTCACCAGCAGCCCTTTTGTCGTGGTCGTCACCGCGGCCCGCGAGGAGGCGCGCCAACGCGGCGCCAAACGTATGGGCACCGAGCACCTGCTGCTCGGCCTGCTCCACGAGACCGGATCCGCCTCGGTCCGGGCGCTGGGCGTGGACCTGGAGGCCGCTTACGCGGCCCTGGAGGAACTCGACCGGGAAGCGCTGCACGCCATCGGCGTGGATGTCGGCGACCTCGCCCCGGCCCTGTCGGCGCCCGCGCGCACGGCGCCGCCCTTGACCTCGACCGCCCAGGCCGTGCTTTCCCAGGCTGTCAAGAACGCCAAAGCGAGGACCCGCGATATCGACACCGTCCATCTGCTGCACGTCCTCCTGGATCGGAAACGGCCCGACCCCGCGGCGGAACTGCTGGCGCGACTCGGCGTCGATCGCGGGGTGGTACGCGGGCGCCTGCAGGAGCGCGGGTCCTGATCAAGAAGGAGCTCCGGGGCGGAAGCTCGCACTTGCGGGGACGTTCCGGCTCGGTGGCCCGGGACAGCGGCGTACACGCCGCCGTGAACGGTGTCGCGCCTGTTGTGTTGAATCCACTTCCCAGGCCTTGGCCGCGGACGCGGGGCCCGGGCGCGGGGTCTTCGCCGTCGCGGCCGCCGACCCGCGCAGTGACTGCACCGGGTTCGCCTCGGGGTGGAGGTGTCGGAGTACGGGGCATAGAGGGCGCCGGGGCGACCAAGGTGGTCGTGGGCTTGGTGCGGGGCCCAAGTCGGCGTGCAGCGCGGTCGAGCGCGACGTCGCCGACCATGGGGCGTGCCCCGCCTCCGCACGTGGGTCGACGAACCGCCGCCGGGCGAGTCCCGGGCGGGCCAGGCGGCGGGTGGCGGCGCGCCGGAGCGAGAGCCGCAGTCAGTCATGCGGGGAGGCGGTTCGCGGTGCGCCCGCCCCGCGAACCGCCCCGACGGGCCCCGGACGCCTCAACCGGGATCCGCGACCGCGCGCTGGACCGCGCTACCTCTACTCGGCGGGCTTGGCCGGCTCGGCCGGCTCGGCGTTGACGGGAACCTCGCCGCCCTCGCCCCTGATGATCCGGACGCCGTCTCCGTCCTTGATGATGCGGATCGCCTCGCCCTTAGCGGGCTTCGCGCCTTTTTCGGCCTCCCCGCTCGGCTTGGCGGGCTTGGCGTCGACGCCCGCCGGCACCTCCACGGTCTGCTCCGGCGCGGTGCCGGAGGCAAACGCGGCGGCACCGCCGCCCCCGACAGCGAGGGCCACACCGGCGACGACGGTTGCGATCTTGCGGAAGGAAGACATGGGACATCCCGTTCTGTACGGCTGGACTGCTCCGCGGAGCATCCCGGGGATCGTTCCACCGGGAGCGGCCGCCGTGGCTGGCTGCGACCGCCACGAGCAGTAAGCCAGTCGGGACTTATCGTCCGTGTTTGGCCGATTCCATAACTCGTCCATATGCCGGTTCGTCGATCATGGGCTTGCCGTGGCATTCCGCTTCAGCCTGCACCGGCAACGCTGAGTGGACGCATTCGGAGGAAGTCCGGAGACGACGATAGGAGGACAGCCGCGTGCGGGTGCTGGTGGCGGAGGACGAGGAGTTCCTCGCCGACGCGTTGCGGTCCGGTCTGCGCCGCGAGGGCATGGCGGTCGACATCGCGCTGGACGGTGACACGGCTCTGGAGCACATCGCGGTCAACGACTACGACGTGGTGGTCCTGGACCGCGACCTCCCCGGGGTGCACGGGGACGACGTGTGCCGCCACGTGGTGGCCGACCACCCCGAGTGCCGCATTCTGATGCTGACCGCGGCCGATCGGCTGGCCGACAAGGTCGCCGGGCTGCGGCTCGGGTCGGACGACTACCTGGTCAAACCGTTCGACTTCCCCGAGCTCGTGGCGCGGCTGCACGCGCTGCAGCGGCGCTCCGCACCCGCGCAGCCGCCCGTGCTGACCCGCGGCGACATCCGGTTGGACCCGGCCCGCCGCAGCGCCCAGCGCGGTGGCCTCCCCCTGTCCCTGACCCCCAAGGAGTTCACCGTCCTGGAGCTGCTCATGCGGGCGGACGGGGCGGTCCTCAGCGCCGAGCAGCTGCTGGAGAAGGCCTGGGACGCCAACGCCGACCCGTTCACCAACGCCGTCCGCATCACCGTCTCGACACTGCGGCGCAAGCTCGGCGACCCGCCCGTGCTGCATACGGCCACGGGCGTCGGCTACTACCTGGACACCGCGGCATGAGCGCCTCCGAGGGCCTCCGGCGGGGCCGGCTGACCATCCGGACCCGACTCACCCTGCTCTACGGCGCCATGCTGCTCGCGTTCGGCACCGTGCTCATCGCCATCCTGTACGCACTGATGTGGTTCGTCCCGAGCTACAACCTGGCCGCGGCGACCAGTGTGCAGGTGACCGCCGTCGAGGCGGAACGGGCCAGACCCGTCCAGCCAAGCGGACCCTCCGGGGCGAGCGAGGCCGTCGCGATCACCAGCAAGCAGGACGTCCTCTCGGTCCTGCTGCAGCTCTCCGTCGCCGCCCTGGTGGCGATGACCCTGATCGCGTTCCTGCTCGGCTGGCTCATCGCGGGCCGCATCCTCGCCCCTGTCCACCGGATGACGCGGTCCGCCGACGTCATCGCCGGTCCCACCCTGCACAAGCGGATCCGCCTCAGGGGACCCCGGGACGAGTTCACCGACCTCGCCGACACCATCGACACCATGCTCGACCGCCTGCACGCCAGCTTCCAGGCCCAGGAGCGCTTCGCCGCCAACGCCGCGCACGAACTGCGCACCCCGCTGGCGACCACCCGCACCATGCTCCAGGTCGCCCGCGCCCACCCCGAGGACCACGACGTCGGCGCCCTCACGTCCAAGCTCCTGAAGACCAACGAACGCAGCATCACGACCGTGGAGTCCCTGCTGACGCTGTCCCGTGCTGATCACGGCATCGACGCCGCGCAGCCCGTCGACCTCGCGAAGGCGGCCGCGGACGCCGTGGAGCAGGTCCAGCAGGAAGCGGCGGACCGGCGGATCGACGTGCGCAGCGATCTGCGTCCGGTCGTGGTCGACGGCGATGGGGACCTGCTGCATCACCTGCTGATGAACCTGCTGCACAACGCGGTCCGCCACAACGAGGCGGAGGGCACGGCGCGGCTGGAGGTCTCCGCGCAGGAGGATTCGGCCGTGATCACGATGACCAACAGCGGCGAGATCATCAGCCCCGAACTCGCCGAGCGGCTGTTCGAACCGTTCCACCGAAAGCGATCACGTACGCAGGCCACGGGCCACGGCCTCGGCCTCACCCTCGTCCGCGCCATCGCCCACAGCCACCACGGCACCGTTGGCGGCACCCCCAACCCCGAGGGCGGGCTCACCGTCACCGTCGTGCTGCCCGCCGCCGGGAGCGCGCCGCCGCAGCCTTGAAGCCGGCGCCGGGGCGGAGCAGTGCTCAAGCTGCAGGCCGGTTTTCAGGCGGCGGTGATCCCAAAGTTCGGTTCCAGGAACCGACGAAGCGCGCCGCCTCGCAGTCCTGCTCCTCGAACTCCCGGACGGTCGCTCACCTACCCGAGTGCATGTCCGACAAGGATGGCATTCCCTCCCGCGCCGCAACGTCATCGTGCCCCGCTTGTCGGGAATGCACCCCGCGGGCGCCGGGTAGCCCGACCGCTGGGATCCACGACGCCGTAGGCGAAAGGGTGAGCACCCCGTGCGCAAGTCCATGCTCGCCGGCCTGCCCGCGTTCGCGCTACTCATGACGTCGTGCGGCGCGGCCGCCGACCCCGGATCGCCCGAGGGCGCGGGAACAGCCGAAAGCCCGAGCGGCTCGCCGTCGGTGACCGCCACGCGGACCTCCACCGCGCCCGCCGACGACGCGCCGGACGGCGACGGAAACGGAAACGGGGACTCCGGCGGCGGCGACGGAGGCGGCGGCACCTCCGACGACTGCGACGTGACGGAAAGCTGGACGCTGCGCGCCGACACCGACCCGGGCGGCTCCGGCGCCCCCGTGCGCGACGTGCGCGCGGGCCGCCACGACTGCTTCGACCGCGTCGTCGTCGACGTCCACGGCACCTCCGAGACCGGCTTCGACGCGGAATACGTTCCGGAGGTGCGGGCTCAGGGCTCCGGCAAGGCGATGCCGGTCGCCGGGGAGGCCGCGCTGCGGGTGACCGTCCGCTCTCCCGCGCAAGGCACACCCGGCGGCGGCAGTGGCGAGCCACTCGCCGACGTCGGTGAGCAGCTCGTGCCCGAGAGCGGGCTCGCCGACTGGGGTTCGCTGCGCTCCGTCCGCTACGCCGGCTCCTTCGAGGGGCAGACCACCGTGGCGCTGGGCGCGCGCGAGAAGCTGCCGTTCCGCGTCTTCTCCCGGCTCGACGAGGACCGCGACGTGCGCACGGTGGTCGTCGACATCGCCCACAACGCGGACTGACGACGTCGCCGAGCCCGACGTCGCCGCTGCATCGACGGCTCTCGGACTCGGGGCTTTCGGTCGACTCGTACGAAGGCTGCGGAGACCGAGTCCGCGGTGCGGCGGCACAGGTCGCGGGTGCTGGTCGCCAAGATCGTGGACGACGACCCCCACGGTGCCGGTGGAGGCCGACCTGCTCCGCTCCGCGGCGGCACTGGGCGCCGCCGACGGACTGGTGCGCTTCGAGGCCACCGCGCCGCTGCCCACCGCCGAGGTGCGGGCGGCGCCGCGACGGCGGCCCGGCGGCGTTCGCCAATCTGGCCGCGGACGCGTGCGCGAGGCTCGGGGAGCGCATCCGCGCCGGCGGGACCGACCGTACGATGTTCCTGCATGGTGCGACCCCGCTGGCGCGCTACCCGGCCGAACGCAGGCTGCTGACCGAGCAGGTCGGTCAGGCGCGGGAGAGCGGCGCCTCGCCGCACGGTCTGTGGCTGATCTGCCCGATGCGCAGCCCGCAGGCGCCGGCCGCGCTGGACACGGTGCCCGCGGGGATCGTCACTGACGCGGAGCAGGTGCTGCTGCCGCGGGGGTTCGCCGTCGAGCCGTCGGCGGCGTAGCGGGGCGACGTTCGCCGAGCCTGTCCGTGCGGCCGATTTCGGCAACGGATCCGGCCGCCCAGACGGGTTCGGCGCGCCGTCGGGTCCGCCAGTGGGAGATGCAGTTCCTGCGCCTGCTGGCCGAGGCGGGGCAGTCGCTGCGGGTCGTGTCGGCGGCGATGTGGCGCACCTGGAGGAGCGGGCGCCGCTGCCCGAGGTGGTGGTGCTCGGCGGCCGGGTGCTGTTCCTGGTGCGCTACGAGTCCCAGGGGCGGGCGTGCGGCGCCTGGCGGATCGAGGACCGCGACGCTATCGCCGCGACCGTCGCCGACCTGGCCGCGTTGTTCGACGGGGGGACGCCGCTGCTGGACTACTTCGAGCGCGAGATCGCGCCGCTGCCCGCGCCTGCGGTCGGTTCGTGACGGGCGGGACCGGCGGGGCGGGCAGGGGCAGGCGAGCGGCGGGCCGCGAGCGCGGGCACTCAGGACGCGCGGCGACCGTGCCGCCGTGCGCGTGCTCGCGCCCGTCGTCGTCGCGCTGTTGGCGGTCGTGGTCGTCGGACTGGTGGCCCTCTCTCCGCTGGGGCTGGGGGCCGTGGAGGGGGTCAGCGAGGACGGGAGGGTCTGAGCTTCATCGGGCAGACCTACGGTGCCGCCTCCGCGCTGCTCGCCGGGCTGGCCCTGCTCGGAGTCGTCGCGACGCTGGTGCTGCAGGCGCGCGAGACCCGGATGTCCCGGGAGCCGGCGCTGCGCGACTCCAACAGCGAGTTGCTGCGCATGGCCATGGATGACACGGAGTTCGCGCGGTGCTGGGGCGCGAACCTGCCCATGTCCGGCCGGGTGGAGCAGCGGCGGAGCATGTACACGAACATGATCGTGTCGCAGATGGGCATCTTGTCCGACTATGGGAAGAACTAACGGGAAGCGGTCGATCGGTCTGGCTTGACGAGTTGGCAGACCTCGAACGGGACGCCACAGCGATCATGGAGTCCCAGACGATGATGTTTCCGGCCTTGCTCCAAACTGAGGCCTACGCGAAGGCTGCAGTCTGCACTCTTTCGCCGTGGATGACGCAGCACGAGATCGCTGTGAGCGTCCGAAACCGAATGGAACGTGCCGAACGGTTCGCTGCATCCGAGTCACCGATCCATTGGGCCGTGATCGATCACTCCGTGATCACTCGGAAGATGGGATCGGACGACCTGCATAGAGAGCAACTGACACACGTTGCCGACCTGATCAGCGACGAACGTGTCTCGGTGCAAGTGGTCTGCGGTCGGCACCCGGGGATGGCCGGACCCTTCAAGATCATCTCTCCCCCCGGGGCCTCCGATGTGGTCTATGCCGAATCCGCGCACTCTGGTCAGATCATCGACACCCCCGAGGATGTTCGGAGGTTCCGTCTCGTCTACGGTGCGATCCAAGCAGCAGCGCTCTCGCCGGACGAGTCCGCGCGGTTGATCCTGAAGACGCTGGAAGGATTGGAACATGGGTGAGTTCGGAGCCTGGCACAAGTCCAGCTACAGCGGAGGGGGGCACCAGGACTGTGTGGAGGTCGCGGAGTCATCGGAGCAGGTGAAGGTCCGCGACACGCAGAACCGAGGCGCGGGGTACCTAACCCTCCCGGCCTCTGAATGGTCCGCGTTCCTCGCCGACGTGAAGGGCGGCCTGCTGTAGCGCCGCTGGCACAGGCAAGGGGTCCGGGAGTCGCCGGGCCCCTCGGCGGCAGGCGGCCGCGGAACGGATCCGCCCCCCGCAATGTGGCGTCGTTCCTGCAGCGCATCGGGCGCGCCGACACCAACCGCGACCGCCTGTTCCCGGCGCTGAACGAGACGGGCCGCTGAAGGCGGCCGGGCTGCTACACCTGTGGGGCGGAATCGGGTGGAGCCGGTGGCCCCGGCCCGGAACCGCGGCATATTCGTCGCCCCAGCAACTGCTCGCCCTCTGCCTGCAGCGGGTTGTCCCTCCAGTACTGGATTCCGTCATCCGCTCCGTGCGAGCGCGGGTGTCTTTTCGCGGCCGCTGTGGGGTTACCGCTTCCGGACGGCGTAGGTCAGGTGGGTCACCCTTGGCGAGGGCTCGGTGCGGACGGGCTCCAGGGCCAGGCGGTCCGCGTCCACGCCCTCGAACAGGCGTATTCCGGAGCCGAACAGCACGGGCGCCAGCGCGATCGAGAACTCGTCGACCAGGCCCGCGTTCAGGTACTCCAGGATCGTCGCGCCGCCGCCCGCGATGCGGACGTCGCGGTCGCCGGCGGCCTCGCGGGCCTGATCGAGCGCGGGCCGGATGCCGTCGTTGACGAAGTGGAAGGTGGTGCCGCCCGGCCGCTCCAAGGGGGCACGCTTCTCGTGCGTCACGACGAAGACCGGCGTGTGGAACGGCGCGTCCTCCGGCCACGCCCGCTCGCCGGCGTCGAACATGCGCTTGCCCATGACGCTTGCGCCGGTGCGCTCGAACGTCTCCCGCACGATGTCGTTGTCGCGCCCCTCCTCGCCGCCCTCGCCGAGCTTCAGGTTCTCCCGGAAGAACCGCTGCGGGAAGACCCACTGCTGCAGTTCCATCCACTGCGGCCCCATCAGGTCGTCAAGGGACTCGGGCGCGATAAAACCGTCCACGGACATCGACACGCTGAAGAACACCTTCCCGGCCATCAGCCCTCCTCTCCCTTCTGAGCGATCTCGGTGACGTAGGCGGCCAGATTGCCCAGGGTCTGCCGACCGCCCTCGATGGCGTGGTACTTCTCGACCGCCTCGTCGCGCAGTTCCTTGGTGGGGAACACCGTGCGCATCTCGATCCGGGTCGCCGAACCGTCGGCGTCGAACGTCAGGAGCGACTCGAAGGCGTTCGGATCATCGCGGGACTCACCGTGGAGCAGCGCGATCCGCTCCGGCGGGGCGATCTCGGTCCAGGTGATGAACTCGGTGTAGTCCGTCCCGTCCGGTCCGTGCATCACGAACTCCCACTCCCCGCCGACGCGGAACTCGAACGACTGCGTGGTGGTGGTGAACCCCTCCGGTCCCCACCACCGCGACAGGTGCCGGACCTCGGTGAACGCCTCGAACACCAGCTCCCGTGGGGCGTCGATGACCCGGGCGATGACGATCTCGCGGTCGGCCGACGCGGACCGCGCCGACGCTCCCCTTCCCGTCGCGCTCATCAGCTACTCCTCCTGCCTCGCCTGCTTCAGGTCCTGCACGTATGCGTCCAGCCGGTCGAAGCTCTCGTTCCAGAACCGCTCGAACCCGCCGGTCCACTCGTGGACCGGCCGCAGCCCGCGGGCGTCGAGGCCGTACAGGCGTTGCTTGCCCGCCCTGCGGTCCCGCACCAGCCCGACCTCCCGGAGCACCCGCAGGTGCTTGGACGCGCGCGGCTGGTCCATCCCCAGTTCCTGCGCCAGCTCGGTCACCGGCCGCTCACCCGCCCGCAGCAGCACCAGGATCTCCCGGCGCTGCGGCTCGGCGATCGCGTTGAAGACGTCCGACGTCGTCGCTGCTCGTGCCATGACCGCCATCATATTCCCATATCGGCATGCGTCAACGACTGGCGGCCGGCGGCTCGGACGACCGGCGGCGGCGTGCTACTCGGCGAAGGTCGACGCCCTGACCGCGGCCGGCACGCTCACCGCTCAGCGGTGCGAGCACGTTCGGTCCGGGCCTCGGCGTTCGGAGGCGGTACCGCGCGCGAAGCCTTTCTGCGCCAGGGCATCAGCACGAGGTAGGAGGGCGGGAGCACCCGGGCGGCGACGAGAGCGCGGTAGGCGATCAGCGGGGAGCCGACGAGGGTGGGCAGCAGCCATGCGAGCGCGTGCCCGTCGGAGAACTGCACCGCCACCGGGGTCACATAGGCGATCACGGTCGACATCATCAGCACGAGGTGGATCCGGTACCACTGCGGCACCGGCTTGCGCCAGGCCAGGTACACGCCGATCGCCGCAGCGGCCAGCGTCGCCGTGGCGATGATTCCGAGCCACCACTGCTCGGGCGCGGAAGGCAGGAGCGCGTAGGTGGACAGGGCCACCACGACGACGGTCGCACCGAAGACCCGACCGGCGATCGTGTGCGCACCGCGGCGCTTGCGGACGAGTAGCGCGGTCAAGGACGCGCCCAGGCCGATGATTCCGGCGGAGATGTGCAAGGCGAGCAGGAACGTGTGCATGGAGCCCCCGTGAGGCCGATGACGAGTGGCATGAACATCCCCGCGGACAGTCCACAGTGGAATGTTGCTGCCTCAGATTGGACCTGACACAGTGGACTGTCAAGGGGGTGGGAATGAACGGACGCCGTGCGAGCCAGGACGCCCAGCACGGGCTGAACAACACGGCCGCCTCATTGCTCGGGTTCCTGCATGAGCGCCCGATGACCGGTTGGGACCTGGTGGCCGCGGCCCAGCAGCTCATGGGCGACTTCTGGTCCATCACGCGCAGCCAGGTCTACCGGGAGCTGTCGGCGATGGCGGCGTCCGGGCTCGTCGAGGAGCTGGAGCGGGGCAAGCGCGACCGCCGCCCCTACGCCATCACCGACGCGGGCCGCCAGGCCTTCGCGGCCTGGAGCGCGGTCGTTCCCGCCGAGGAAGCGGTGCGCTTCCCCCTCCTGCTCATGCTGACCCTCGGCCGCCACGTCGCCCGCGAGCACCTGGTTGCGGCGGTCGAGCACCACCGTGCGCTGCACGAGGAGCGCCTCGCCGAATACGAGGACCACGTCCAGGGCACCGGCGACCCCTACGCCGTCGCGACGCTCAACTTCGGGATCCACTACGAACGCGCGGTCCTGGCCTGGTTCGACGACCTGCCGGACGAGATCACGACCGGGGGGACCCCGCGGGAGTGAGGCGACGCGGACCCGTCCCGCGCCCGCGAGAGCCGCGCCGACACGGGGGCAGCGGGCGCGGCCGGCCGAAGCCCTCGTGGGGGCAGGCGATGTCAGAGCCGCATCCGGGGGGCGTTCCGGATGCCCGACGGGACCCGATCGAGCCGCTGACCTCCGTGAAAGCAGGCGAACAGGGCGGAGCGGCCGCCGGGGCCGGGTGACCCTGCGGGAGACGCAGGACCTGGCACCGCGTCGTTGCGAACGGTGCCGCGGGCGTGGACGACGGCGACGGCGGGCGGGCCGCGAACCCGGTGGGGCATGACATCTGTCATGGCCGACCCGTGCACCGCACGGAAAGAACCCGTGATCCGTGACACGCTGTCACGGCGCCGCTCCGCCCTAGGTTCGGGAGTATGGACCACAACGACGGCCGCCGACCCTCGCCTCCGCCCCATCCTCCGCCCCAACCTCCGCTCTCACGGTCGGACGGCGCGGTCGATACGTTCCGCGCGGCCCCGGGTACGGGAGCGGAGCGGACGCCTCCGCCCGCGCCGGCCGATCCTGCCGGTGCGGCCGATCCGACCGGTCCGGCCGATCCGAACCCGCGCGGCCGCGGTCGGCGCCCGGTCCCGCCGGGCGTGGAGTACCACCGCGTGCTCGCCGGCGACAGGCGCCGCACCGGGCGCGGCATCCTCGCGATCGTGCTCCTGGTCGCCGGGATGGCCGTCTTCAGCTACGCCGCCTCCCAGGCCGCCGGCGTCGTCGACGCGCGGATGGGCAGGATCAATCCCGCCCTGGGCGGCACCGACTACACGCCGATCTACCACGGCGCGACCATGTTCTCCCTCGCGCTTCTCATCCCCTGGAGCATGCTCATCCAGCGGTGGCTCTACGGGGTGAAGGGCGCCTCGCTGCACTCCGTGCTATCGCGCTTCCGGTTCGACGTGTTCGGCCGGGCGCTGCTGACCATCGGCCCCGTCTGGCTGATCGCCACGATCACCCTGAACGTCGCGACGCCCTCCGAGCAGACTTACTGGCCCGTCGCCGACCTGGTCGGTGTCTTCGCCACCACCCTCCTGCTGACGCCCCTGCAGGCGGCCGGCGAGGAGTACGGCCTGCGCGGACTCGTCCTCCGGGTCGCCGGGAGCTGGAACCGCGGACCGCGCACGGCCCTGGTCGTCGCCGTCCTCGTCTCAAGCCTGGTTTTCACGGCCATCCACGGCGCGGGCGATCCGTGGATCAACCTCTGGTACTTCACGCTCGCCGTCAGCCTGGCCGTCATCACCTGGCGCAGCGGCGGCATCGAGACCGCGGTCGTCATCCACGCGCTGCTCAACACGCTCACCTTCCTCCTCGTCACCGCCCTGCACATCGACATCGGCACCTCCATCGCCGACCGGTCGGCGGGCGCCGGGTCGGCCGCCCTGCTCGTGCCCAGCGTCACCGTTGCCGCGATCGCGGCGGCGGTGTGGTTGCGCACGCGCACGGCGGGACCGGCCCTGACCCCCGCGGCACCACGGCCCGCCCCGGCCCCGACGGCACAATGAGGGGCATGAGCGATTGGCCGCTGGTCGGCGCACGCAGGTTCGAGACCTACGTGCGCTGGTCGAGCTACGTCGCCGTCTCGATCCCGGCCGGCACCCTCCTGCGGAGCGCGCTCGCGGCCGACCGGCTCACCGGGGCGCCCCGAAGCGTGTGGGTCACGGCGGTCGTGCTGTCCCTCGCCCTGGTCGCCGGCAACGTGCTCGTGACCCGCTGGAGCATCGACACCGTCGTCGGGCGCGCACGGCGGCTCCCCGTCGGCGGGGTCATCGCATGGGCGCTGGTCCTCGCGACCTTCGTCGCCGTGACCTTCGTGCTCCCCCTTCCCGCGATGGGCCTGACGGTCGCGGCGGCGATCGGGGCGGCCCCCGCGAGCCTGGTACCCGTCCTCGATGCACGCCGGACGCTGCTGATCAACGCGGCGGCCGTCGTCCTCGCCGTCCCGCTCGTGGGAGTCGCGAACATCGCGCTCCTGCTGGTCGGGGCGGCCGTGATCAGCGGTGTCCTGTGGATCTGCTGGTCGAGCGCGTGGATGCTCCGGGTGCTGCTGGAGCTGCAGGAGGCGCACGAGACCCGCGCCGCGCTCGCCCTCGCGAACGAACGCCTGCGCATCGCGCGCGACCTGCACGACGTGTTCGGCCGGACCCTGGCGACGATCGCGGTCAAAAGCTCGCTGGCCTCCGAACTCGTCGACCGCGGACGCGCCGAGCGGGCCGGCGAGGAGATCACCGAGGTCCGGCGGCTCGCCGAGGAGGCGGGCACCGAGGTCCGCCGCGTCGTGCGTGGCGAGCTCCGCACCACCTGGGACGACGAGGTCTCGGGTGCGCGGTCGCTGCTGGAGTCCGCCGGCATCCGCTGCACGGTGACCGGCGGCACCGTGCCCGAGCAGTGCGCCGAGGCCCTCGGGTGGGTCGTCCGCGAGGGCGTCACGAACCTGCTGCGCCACGCCGCGGCCACACAGGTCACGCTCGTGACCGCGAACGAGGACGGTGCGGTGCTCCTGACGATCGCGAACGACGGCGCCGGGCCCGCGCGGACCGCCGCGGACGGGCGCGCCGCCGACGCCGGGACGGGACTGCACTCGATGTCCGAGCGGCTCGGCGCACTCGGCGGGCGCCTCACCGCGCGCCGCGACGGCACCTGGTTCCTGCTTGAGGCCGCGATCCCGCTTCCGAAGGAAGACCTCGTATGACCCGCATCCTCGTCGCCGACGACGAACACCTCATCCGCGACGCCATCGCCGGACTGCTCGACCTCGAAGACGGCTTCGAGGTCGTCGGCCGGGCGGCCTCCGGCGACGAGGCGCTGGCGGCCGCCCTGCACACCCGCCCCGACGTCGCCCTGCTCGACCTGCAGCTGCCCGGGCCCGACGGCATCGAGGTGGCCCGCCGGCTCGCGGCAGAGCTGCCGGACTGCCGCTGCGTCATCGTGACCTCGCACGGCCGACCCGGTTACCTGAAGTCGGCACTGGCCGCGGGCGTGCGCGGCTTCCTGCCCAAGACCGTCTCCTCCCGCACGTTCGCCGAGGTCGTGCGCAGCGTCGCGGGCGGCGGCCGCTACGTCGACCCCGCGCTCGCGGCGGAGGCGATCAGCGCGGGCGACTCCCCGCTCAGCCCGCGCGAGTCCGACGTCCTCGCCCTGGCGCGCGACGGCGCGCCGGTCGAAGAGATCGCCCGGCGCGTCTCGCTTTCCCGGGGGACGGTGCGCAACCACCTCGCGGCCGCCATCGCCAAGCTCGACGCCGCCAACCGGCACGAGGCCGCGCGCATCGCCGCCGGGCACGGCTGGATCTGAGCGAAGACGCCCCCGCGTCCGGGGACGCCCGCGGGGCCCGGTCGAAGGGCGCCCGGTACCCGGGTTCCGCGGCGGGGGTCGCGCTGGACGGCACCGGCCCGTGCGGAGCGGCCGGCGGTGCGGCCTACGAGCCGACAACCGCCGAAGACCCGTCCGGGACAGGCAGCCCTGTGTCCCACCGGGCCCGCAACCGGTCGCCCCGGCCGTGCACGCGAACAGGCCTCGCGCAGAGCACGTGACCGCAGAAGGACCCAACCGCCAAGTCGGCCCCGATGCCGGCGAAGCGATTCCCGTAACGATATGGAGCCCGACATGTTCAAGGAGTGGCGGCGACGACGGGCCGCGCAGCGGGTCAAGCCCGGGAACGGACGCCCCCTGAAGCCGTTCCGCTGGTGGCAGCCGATGTCCCGTGCGTTGTTCTACCTTCCGCTGCGAAGCGGCGACGGAGGCCGGGTGGTCTATGCCGTCGACGTCAATCACGTGCAGCGGCTGTTCACCGAGGACGGCAAGGGCAAGGCCCATCTGTATCTCGACGGCAGGCATCACGCCGAGTCCAGGCTCCCCGCCGCCTTCCCCGTGCAGGGCGGCACGATCGAAGTGGCGCCGACGGCCTTCGGCCTCAAGCGCTGCCACTACATCACCGCCGCGGGGGCCGAGCACCAGCTCGTCCCGGACCAGCGCTCCGGCGAGGGGCGCCGCGCGCGCCTGGAGCGCGAGCGCCCCGTGCTGAGCCGCTGGATCGGGTTCTGCTCGCTGGTCCTGCTCGCCATCCCGCTGGCTCTCCTCATCCCGCAGCTCGCCGAGGTGGTCTTCCGGCTGCCCCCGGTCACCCAGCGCTTCGGGACCTTCACCTCGCCCGTCAGCCTGCCGGTGTGGCTCAACGTCACGCTCGCGCTCGGCGCCGCGGCGGCCAGCGTGGAGCGCGCACTGCGCCTGCGCTACAACTGGTTCCTGGACTCCGCGGCGCAGGGATGACGGCGGCTCACGGCTCGACCGGCCAGCGGGGCCGCGTGCGCTCTCACCGGGTGTGCAGGGGGCCGCCGAGGGCCGGTCGCCCGCGCTCATCACCGGGGCCCGGCGGCGGACGGACCGGGCCCTCAGGTGTCGTCGGCCGGCGGGGGCTCGGCGAAGGCGCCGGCCGATGCGGCGAGTGCGGCGGTGTCGGCCGCCTGGGCGGGCAGGGCCGGATCGGTCGGCGTGCGCAGAAGCACCAGCTGGTGGTACAGGGGCGCGGTTGCGGTGATGAGCAGCCGCCGGGCGTCGGTGCGCGGCGGGAGTTCGCCGCGCCGGACGGCCCGGTCGACGATGCTCTCGCAGTGGGCGTAGCGGTCCTCCCAGAGCCGCCGCTGGGCGCGCTCGGCCTTCTCGGAGCGGAACGAGGCGGCGATCAGGGCCGCCACGATCGGCGGGTGTGCGGTCAGCGAGTCCTGGATCTCCTGGTTCAGCGCCGCCAGGTCTGCTCTCAGGGAACCGGTGTCCGGGGGCCGCCAGGCGTCGTCGCCCGCCGCTTCCAGAACGTCGGCGAGCAGACCGCCGACGTCCTCCCAGCGCCGGTACACCGTCGCGCGGTGCACGCCGGCGCGGGCGGCGACGGCCTCCATGGTGAGCCCGTCGTAACCGTGCTCGCCGAGCTCGGCGCGGACCGCGTCGAGCACCTGGGTGCGGATACGGGCGGTACGGCCGCCGGGGCGGCGCCGGGGCGGTGGCACGGGCCGGGCTCCCTCCGGACGTGGTGCGGGGATCGTCGCCGGTGGTGCGGTTGTCCAGCGGGACCGCGCCAGGGAAGGATATTAAAGTATCATCTGTCGCACTAGTGGCCTGCCCAGGTCGCCGTTCGCCGCCACGCCCGCGAACACGCCCGCGCAAAAAGGAAGCGATCCGCGATGCCCCCTGTTCCCGCCGACCCGACCGCGGTGCACCCGATGCCCGGGCAGCCGCGGGTGGTGCTGCTCAAGCCGCTCGTGGAGTCACCGCTGATCGAGATCGGAGAGTTCTCCTACTACGACGATCCGGACGATCCGACCGCCTTCGAGACCCGCAACGTGCTGTACCACTACGGGCCGGAGAAGCTGGTCATCGGGAGGTTCTGCGCACTGGGCGCGGGCGTGCGGTTCATCATGAACGGCGCCAACCACCGCATGGACGGGCCCTCGGCGTTCCCGTTCCCGATCATGGGCGGTTCCTGGGCCGAGCACGTCGACCTCATCACCGGCCTGCCCGGGCGGGGCGACACCGTGGTCGGCAACGACGTCTGGATCGGCTACCGGGCCATGGTGATGCCCGGCGTCCGCATCGGTCATGGAGCGATCGTCGCCTCCGGCTCCGTCGTCGTCGACGACGTCCCCGACTACGGCATCGTCGGCGGCAACCCGGCCAGGCTCGTCCGCCGCCGCTACAGCGACGCCGACATCGACCGCCTCCTGGCTCTGGCCTGGTGGGACTGGCCGCTCCAGCACACCACCGAGCACATCCGCACGATCATGTCCGGCAGCGTCGACGACCTGGAGAGCGCGGCGCCCGCGCGGACGTGACGGCCGCCCCGGGACCCGCCGCCCAGCGGGACAGCGGGGCGCTTGGCGGCCCCGGAGCCCGGGAGAACACGACGACCGCCCGCTGCGTCACGACCGGACGGCGGCCGCGACGATGTCCTCGACCTGGCCGACGATGGTCGCGCGGTTCTCCTCGAACTCGGGGTCGGTCACGCGGTCGCCGGGGCCGAAGTGCAGGACCGGGGTGTGAACGTGGCCGGCCGGGATGTCCAGGCCGGTGGCGTCGCGCAGCAGGGTGTTGCGGTAGGCGATCTCGTTGGAGAGGTAGCTGCCTCCGCCGCCGGCCCGCGCCCGGGATCCGGGGGTGGGGCCGTCCGGGCGCGCCACGGGTTCGGTCTCGCCCGCGGGGATCTCGGTCACCCGGGTGTTGTCGTACACGGGAAACGGCTCCCCGGTGGTCTCCTCGACGATCGCGGGGCGGTCGAGGGAGGAGTCCGACCACTGCGGCTGCGGCCTGACGGTGGGGACGCCGTCGGGGATGGGGATCATCCCCTCCTCGCCGACCCGCTCGTTGTCGGCGGAGCCGCCGCGCCAGGCGCCGTTGTGGGCCTCCAGGTCGAACCGGCCCTCCCGGCCCTGGCTGACGGTGATGACCGCCTCCGCCGGCCGGTCGCCGGTGTAGTGCGGCAGGAGTGCCTGCTCGACCATGCCGTCGGCGAAGTCGCGCCAGCGCACCGGGAAGAGCATGGCCTCGACTACCGCGGCGCCGTCGCCGGTTCCGACCACCGTCCCGTCCAGGGCGAGGGCCGCGGCGCCGGAGGGGTTGGCCTGGCGGATGTCGTTGTCGAGCTGGAACGGGTCGAACCCGGTCACGACGATGCGGGGCGTCTCGGACCGCCCGCGGCCCGTGGGCGGGTCCGTGTCGTCGTGGCCCCGGGAGCGGCGCTCCAGCTCGGCCACGAGCTCGGCGCGGTCGGCGTCGCCGAGGTCGAAGTCCGGTTCCCAGCGGTTGAGGGCCGAGGTCATGCCCAGGCGCGCCCAGTAGAGCGGACGGTCGTCCCCGGCGCTCAGGTCCTTCTTGACGTGCCCGGTCTCCTGGACCCGCTCCACCGCCTTCCGCCAGAGCGCATCCCCGTGGCGCTCGACGACCTTGCGCGCGTGGTGCGCGTCGGGGGCCGCGCAGAGCTTCTCGGCGAAGCGGTCCACGTCGCGGGCGAACCCGGACCTGCGCAGGATCTCTTGGGGGACGTCCCGGGCGAGTCGCGCCTCCTCGACGGTGGCGCCGTCCGCGCCGAGGCAGCCGGTCGTCCGCTCGGCCTGCGCCGGAGCTCCCAGGGCGATGGCGGGGGCGATGATGAGCGCCGACGCGGCAACGCGAGGGGCGATCTGCTGGAAACGCAACTTCGCTCCATACATCCGATTTGTTCAGCAAAAGAACAAGCGGAAGGTAACAGAATCCCCATCATCCCACCAGCCCGGTTTCGCGGTTCGCGATTCGCCCCGCGACACGCCGCGAGACGAGTCCGCAGGACTGCACCGGCGACCACCGATTCCGCGCAGGACGCCGATCGCTCTCCTCCGCGCCCTGGGAATGATCCCTGCTACCTCAAGGGGGATGAACCGGAGCAGAACCGAAGGCGGAACACGGTCCCTTCGCGGTGGCCGCCCGGGTCGGCGGAGGGTGCTCGGTCGCGGCGGCGACGGCCGCCGCCCCTGCTTCGGCGGTCGCCGCAGCACGGCCAGTCAAGTCTTCGCACGAAATGCGCAACCCGGTTTAAGTCGGCGACCAGGGGTTCTACTCTTCAAGCGCCGGGCCGACACACCTGGCGGCGGGGCGAATGGGGGAGGCCCCGCCGCGGCCGAGGACCGCGCGGCCCCCGGTCGGGCCCGGCCGGCGAAGGGAGGCCGCCATGGCCCGGTTACACAGCACGTCGGTGTCGCGCTCGGAGGTGGACCGCCTCCGGGAGGGGTTCGCGGGTGAGGTGATGGAGACCGCGGACCCGTCCTACGAGGAGTCGCGCGCCGTGTTCAACGCGATGGTCGAGGACCGGCCCACCGTCATCGCCCAGTGCCGCACGGTCGAGGACGTCGCCCGCGCGGTCGGGTTCGCGCGGGAGCGCGGACTGGAGGTCTCGATACGCGGCGGGGGCCACAGCGTCGCCGGTATGGCGCTGACCAACGGGGGCCTGGTCGTCGATCTGCGCCGGATGAACGCGGTGCGTGTCGACCCCGACGCGATGACCGCGGACGTGGGGGGCGGCGCCACGATGAGCCATCTCGACCGCGCGACAGAGCCCTTCGGCCTGGCGACCACCGGCGGCCGGGTCTCCACGACGGGTGTCGGCGGGTTCGTGCTGGGCGGCGGAACGGGGTGGCTGGACCGCAAGTTCGGGCTCGCCTGCGACAACCTCCTCGGCGCCGACGTGGTCACGGCCGACGGTACGCAGGTGCGGGCGTCGGCGGAGGAGAACCCCGAGCTGTTCTGGGCGCTGCACGGAGGCGGCGGCAACTTCGGGGTGGTCACCTCGCTCACCCTGCGGCTGCACCCGCTTCCCTCGGTGACCGCGGCCCTGCTGTTGTGGGGCAGCGACGCCGGGCCGGAGGTGGTCCGCGCGTACCGGGACTTCATGGAGCAGGCACCGGACGAGGTAGGCGGGGGCGTCCTGTACCTCACCGGCCCTCCGGAGGACTTCGTGCCCGAGCACCTGGTGGGCGAACTGGCGTGCGGCGTTCTGGTCACCTACGCGGGCGAGGAGCGGGAGGGCCGCGAAGCCGTCCGGCCGATGCTGGAACTCGGCCACGAGGGCGAGATGATCGCCCAAATGCCCTACGCAGAGCTGCAGTGCATGCTCGACGACCCGCCGGGCCTGCGCAACTACTGGTCGGCGGAGTACCTCGGCACGGTGCCGGACGAGGCCGTCGACCTCTTCTGCGCCGGCGCCGCCCGGATGATCGTGCCCTCGGCGTCGCAGCACGTCCTGTTCCCGCAAGGGGGCCAGGTCTCCAGGCCGGACACCGACTACCCGGTTCCGTGGCGCAGGGCGCCCTGGTGCGTGCATCCGTTCGGGCTGTGGGAGGACCCGGCCGACGACGAGCGCGGCAGGCAATGGGCGCGCGACCTCCGCTCGGACATGCTTCCGTGGTCGATCGGGGCCGTGTACCTGAACTTCATCGGCAACGAGGGAAGCGAACGGATCGTCGCGGGGCTCGGCGCCGACAACTATCGCCGCCTGGCGGAGGTCAAGCGACGCTACGACCCGGACAACATCTTCCACCGCAACCACAACATCAAGCCGGCCTGAGGCGACCGGCCGCCGGTCCTGCGGGCGGGACCGCGTGCCGCCCGCTTCGCCGGACACGGTGCGCCTGTGCGGAAGATGACCGTGCTAGCAGGCAGGGAGGGAGCAGGAAGGGGCCCTTGCTCACGCCCTGGCGCCGGGCGTTCTGCGGGCCTCTCATCCGACGGCCGCGGCGCCGGTGCGCTCGGCGGGACGCCGACGCCCCGATGCGCGGTCAGCCGTCTCGCGTACGGTCCAGCAGTTCCACCTCCTCGTAGGCGTCCGAAAGCGAACGCGCCACCACCGGGGACGCGGCGCGCAGCACGCCGGCTTCGACCGACTCACGGGTGCGCGGGTGGCAGATCCAGGAGACGACGTGCTCGTCCCGGCACGCCGGGGCGCTCGCCGCGACCGATCGGATCAGGTCCGCGAGCTGGTGCAAGGCGGGCTCCGCCGGGTTCTCCCACCAGGCCGACAGGAATGGGCGCGGATCGGCGAACAGCTCCTGCAGGGACGGGAGGAGATCGGCGACGCTGCGCTCGCCGGGAGGGTGAGTCAGGGTGTGGTGCCACAGGGCCTGGCAGAAGTCACCGACACAGCGCTGCTCCTCGGCGGGCCAGGTCGTCCACTGCGCAGCGCGCAACTTCGGAACCGCGATCTCAAGGTCCCAGACGCCGTCCGCGACCAGTTCGAGTACGCGCGGTAGGAAGTGTCGGAGGTCGTTCACCCCGCCCCAGGTGGTCAGCGCCTTGGCGGCGAACGGCCACAGCGCACGCGCGCTCAGGCGTCGTAGCGGTGCGCTCCGCAGGGCGGCCTCGGCCTCCGGGAGCACGCAGTGCGGGCAGCCGTCGATTTCCGGCGCGAGCGGGTACCGGCCGAACACCTCGTACAGCTCGTCCACGCACCGGTGAAGCCGCTCGCTCATGGCACCGAGTATGACCGAAGAAGGTTGCGGGGGTGGAGGCCGGGCGTGAACGGGTCGGGCCGACCGGCAGGGTCGGCGGGAGCCTTTCACGTAGAGTCTGACATGGACGTCAGAGGCACGGGTGAGCCCGCTGTGTGGACCACGGAGTCGGGCGGGCGGGAACGGAGGCGGCGATGAGAATCGGCGAACTGGCGAGGCGGACGGGTGCCAGCGTCCGCTCGCTGCGGTACTACGAGGAGCAGGCGCTGCTCAGCAGTGGCCGCAGCTCCAGCGGCCAGCGGCTGTATGCCGAGTCCGCCGTGGACCGCGTCCTGCTGGTTCGGCGGCTGTTCACCGCCGGCCTCTCCAGCCGGACCATCGCCGAACTGCTTCCCTGCGTCGACATGCCGAGCCGCGAGACCGCCGACGAGGCGTGGAAGCGCCTCGTCGAGGAGCGCGAGCGCCTTGACGCCCATATCGCCGACCTGGTGCGCACCCGCGACTCACTCGACGAGGTGATCCAGGCGAACCGGGAGCACCTCGCCGCCCTCGCGCCCGCTGAGCAGCCCGCATAGCGCCCGGAACGGCGCGCCGCCGAACGACACGGGAAGGCCGGCGGGGAGCGGCCGGGCACCGGGCCTTCTCGCGGACACGGCGTGCGCCACGTCGTCGTGCTGGACCCGGACGGCAACAGCCTGTCGCTCGCCGAGGCACCCGACCAGGGGGCCACATGAACCGGAACCGGCCGCGCACCGCCCCCGCTCGCGCACGGCGGGGCGGGGGCGGCGGTAGCCGGTCCGGCGCCTCAGCCGCGGGGACCGGCGGGCAGGCTCGGCGATGAGCAGTGGTGCCGCTCGGCGGAGGCTTCGGCGAAGCGCCGCAGGTCCGCGTACTCGCTGCGGGTGGGAGGCGCGGAGTCGAAGCTGCGGTCACTGTCCTTGACGGGCCGGAGCGCGTACACCGCGGTACCCAGGGCGCCTCGGCACTTTGCGGAGCCCCAGGCCGTGAAGCCGGTGACGCCGGAGGCCCGCTCCCACGCCCCGAACCTCCCCTCGCCTTCGCCGCGCACGAACGGTCCGTAGTACGACCGCAGCAGCAGCGCGTCCGTGAGCAGGCAGGACTCGACCGGCGCCGTCCGCGCCGCCGTCTCCTGCATCCTCGGGTGCGAGGTCATGCCCTGGCAGGTCCCGTCGGCGCGCTCGGTGTCCGCAGGGGAGGGGGTGCCGGCCGTGGAGTCGACCTCGGTGATCCTGCCTCCCGGCTCGCCGCCGCAACCGGTGCGCTGTGCCGCCCGCTCGGCGGCGCCGGTGGCGACGCGGGCGACCTGCGCCCGGACGGAGGCGTCGCTGCTGTCGGTGTCGTAGCGCTCGACGTTCACCAGGATTCCGGCTCCCTCCCGGCGGTCCCACTCCGGGCAGTCGAGCAGGACCGAGACGCCGATCTCCTCCTCGTCCTCGGGGACCAGGAAGCCGGACCATCCGGCGGGCAGCGGGATCGGCAGGGGTGCGTCGTTCCGGTGAAAGGTGTAGGTGTCGAACGCCGAGCGGCTGCCGCCCACCGTCTCGATCCGCACGTTGAGCGTGTTGGCCCGGCAGGTCGTCGGAATGGCACCCGGCTCCCGGACGCTCTCCGACACGTCGTAGGTGTCGCTGGTGAGTTCCAGGTCGCGACCGCCGAACCCGCTGGCGGTCGCGCCCGTCAGCGCGAGCACCTCGTCCACCGGCAGCATCCCGCCGCACGCCTCGGCGAGCCGGTCACCGGGCGATCGCTCCTTGACCCAGACGTAGCCGCCGTATCCGCCCGCGAGCAGCGCCCCCGCGGTCGCGGCCGCCACGGCACGCCTCCCCCACACGTTGAAATCGCTCCAGCCCACGTCGCTCCACCCTCGTCGGTCCCTGTCACCAGCAAACCGAATCACCGTAGTAGGACATGTCGTCCTGCGTAAGGCCCTGCTGCGGGAGGTGCCGACGGCCCGGCGGATGCCGGGCGGCCGGTACCCGTGCGCCGTCCCCGGCGACCTGTGCGCGCCGTGGCCCGACAGCGAAGCGGCCGCCGACCTTGGTCGGAAGGCTTTCTGAGCCGGCGGTCGCGGATGGTGTCCACGGAGCCGTAAGAGGCGACTCGCGCCTATCGTCCTTTCTGCGACATTCTGTCGCATTTGACAGCCCACCTGTTATATAAGATAACGTTTTTATAACAGCCAATGGTTTTGATGGGTCGTCTCCGCGAACTTGCGCAGGCACAGCTCGGCGTTTCCCACCCCCGAAGGCCGGCCGTGCAACGTAGGGACGAACGCGCTCCGACGAACCGGCGGGACACCCCCGTCCAGCGGCCGTCGCACCCCTCGGCACCCCGGCTGTCGAATCGCATACCCCAAGGCCGGCGGCGCGGGGGCGAAACGGCCCTAGCCCCTCGTCCTGGCCGCAGCGAGATCGGAGTGGAGACAATCATGACCTCTGACATGGAGCGTCACCGCTGGTGGAGGCGTCCGGGGACCTGGCGGTTCGCGGAGATCCTGGCCAGAGCGCTTCTGGAGCTCATCCGCCGCCTTTGACCCCCGTCACGGCGTACACATCGAGGCGGGGGCCGCAGCGGTCCCCGGCTCTCCTCGCCGGAGCCTGCGCGCGGGTGTCGGGGGACCGCACCGACCGCGAACGCGTCTTCGGATCCGGCTTCGGCGGCCGGTGACCGCGGTGACCGGCGCTCGCCCGGCCGTCAGCCCCCGACCGTCCCGGCGTCGAGGCGCTCGCCGTAGGTCGTCTCCACCACCAGGCCCAACCGGTCGGGGAGCTGTGCCCGCAGGTCCGCCAGGAGCGGGTCGACCGGGGGCGGAGAGCCCTGGACGCGGACCTCGATGTGCATCGTCGTCGATGCCGTGTACACACGTGTCACCGAGGCGTCCGGCCGCTGCGCGAGCCACCGGCCGGCCGCCGCCTCGGCCCGTTCCGTCCACACGGCGACCAGGGCGGTGGCCGCGGTGTGGCCGGCCAAGGGCACGAACACCACCGCGAACAGCAGGCCCAGAACGAGGCGCGTCCTGCGCGCGGAGCGCTCGTCCCGCGTCTCCCGGGGAGTTCCGTAGCCCGAGGCCGCGAAGATCAGCATGCCCGCGAAGACCAGCGCGAGCAGGTTGGACAGGAACAGCACACCCGCCCCCGCCGCCAGCAGCGCCGCGCCCTGCCCCAGGCACACGCCCGCCACCACCAGAGGAGGCACCAGCGAGATCGCGATGGCCACCCCGGGCAGCACGGCGGCGACGTCGCTGCGGGACAGGGCCACCGCGCCGGCCGCACCGGTCGCCAGGGCGGAGACGAGGTCCATGAGCCCGGGCGAGGTGCGCCCCGCGATCTGGCTGTTCTCCAGGAGGTCGTAGGAGCCGGGGATCACGGCGGCGAAGACCACGCCGACGCCGATCACGAGGAGGCATCCGAGGCAGACCGTTCTGACCGCTCCGGTCCGGCTCTGGCGCACGATCCCCAGGGCGATTCCCATGATCGGCGTGGAGAGGGGCGCGATGATCATCGCGCCGATCACCGTGGCCGTGGAATCGGTCAGCACGCCACCGGCCGCGATGATCGCCGAAAGGGTGAGCATCGTCCAGAATGCCGAGCTCTTGGCCCGGCTGTCGCCCGCGGACAGGTCGAGGGCCTGCACCAGGTCGTCCGATGTGCGCAGCTGCGATGCGACGAGGACGCGTTCGAGGATTCCGCCGAGCATGGGTCCGAGTATCGCCACGGGATCTCGCTGCGCTTGGGCGACACGACGCGGCGCCGCTCATCGGTCCGGTCCGCCCGCGCCGGGAACGCGCGGGGGCGTGGGGACGCAGCGAGCGCCGTCGGTCGCGGGCGGCGACCGGGCGGGCGCGCTCGTCGTTCCGGGCCGGGCGGGCGCGGATCAGTCCGCGGACCGGTCCTCGGCACCGCGCGGTCGGCGCAGGGCCAGGTTGCCGCGGGTGGCGAGCGCGAGGACCACCGCGGCGAGGCCGACGAGCGCGACCTCGCCCGCCCCGGCGGCGTCCCCGACCGCCGCGCCCTTGAGGCCCGAGACGACGTTGACCGCGGTGTGGGCGAACACCGTGGCGAGCAGGCCGCCGCGGGCAGAGTTGAAGACGCAGCCGAGGACGACCGTCAAGCCGACGCAGAGCAGGGCGTAGGCGGGGAAGTACATCGTTGACTGGACCGTGCCCTCCATGCCGAACAGAGGGGCGTGCCACACCGCCCAGACCCCGCCGAGCACCGCGTTCGCCGCCAGCGGCGACAGGGCGCCCTGGAGCCGGGGCAGGGCGAAGCCCCGCCAGCCCAGCTCCTCGTTGCCGCCGCCGGCCAGCGCGATGAGCAGGAAGTTGGCCGGGGCCAGGGCCAGTGCCGCGCGCAGCTGCGCCCCGTCGACCGCCGTTCCTTCCAGGTAGATCGGGACCGCGGCGGAGGCCGCGACGGCCGCGACGGCCGACGCGGCGACCAGGTAGGGCGTGAGCAGGCCCCGCCGCCCGATCGAGTACCGCCGGAACAGGGCACCGACGCCGGAGCGGCCCAGCGTGGCCCAGGTGACGGCCACCGCCGCCACGGCCGGTCCGAAGCCGCCGACGAGCACGGCCGGCAGGGGGTTGCCGCCGCCGATCAAGCGTGCTCCCGCCCACCAGGCGATCCAGGAGAAGGCGAAGGCGATCACGAAGTAGGCCGTGAGTCCGCGGGGGGCCATGACCGCTGTACGCGCCGGGTCCTCGGGGGTCGGGGAAGCGGCGGAATCCGGCCGTACGGAGGTGGGGTGAGGTGCCATGCCGGGAAACATACACTGTTGGATAGAGGCATACAACGTGTGGCCCGTCTTATGCTGTTGGGCATGGCTGAACCACGATCCGACCGGAAGTTCGACAGCGTCTTCCACCGGCCGCAGCGCGGCCGGCGGTCCCAGCCCGCGCTCAGCCGGGAGCGCATCGTCGCCGCGACGGTCGCGCTGCTCGACCGCGACGGCGCCACCGCGCTGACGATGCGCAAGGTCGCCGCGGAGCTCGGGGTGCACGCCACGAGCCTGTACTGGTACGTCGAACGCCGGGAGGACCTCGTGGACCTGGCGGTGGACGAGGTCCTGGCCGGGGCCGCCGCGGCCCTGCCGGGGCCGGAGACGCCCTGGGACACCGCGGTCAAGGAGACCGCCCACGGGTTCTACGCGGCGCTGACCGCGCACACCTGGGCCGCGGGGTTCGCCGGCTCGCGGCCGCTGATCGGACCGAACGCGGTCGCGCTGTCGCGGCGGATCATCGGAGCGCTTCAAGCGTGCGGCGGGAGCGACGAGGACCAGGCCGTCGCGATCCGGGCGATCTCCAACCAAATCATCGGCGCGGCCACGACGGCCGTGGCGCTGCGCACGACGTCCTCGCCCTCGGGCACGCCGGACGCCGCCCTCTCCGCGGCGGTCTCGGCGTCGGACGCCCTCGCCGTGGGGAACTCCTACTTCGACCAGGTGCTGGACCTGGTCCTCGCCGGCATCGCTGCTCGGCGCGGCACGTAGCCCGCGCCCGCCCTCACGACGGCCTCCGACGGGTACGGCGGCGGCGGTGTCCTGCGGCACCGGGGCGGGTGAGGCGCAGGCCGGTCCGCAGGGTACGGGCCGGCCGGAGACGGCCCGGCCTTCTGCGCGCGCGGCGCTGGGTACGCTCGGTCCGGCGCGGCACAGACTCCGGCGGCCGCGCCGCCGATCCCACCCCGGTACCCCACCGCGCGGACTGCCATCAGTGAGCGCGACCCCGAGCCCTTCCCGAACGAACCCCCACACCCGCCGCCGACATGCAGCTGGCCGTGCGCCGCACCCGAGCCACCGCTCCCGCTCTCGCCGGTTCGCGGGCCCCCACCTCGGCACCCCCGCCCCCTCCTCGTCGGATCGTCGGCACAGGGGCGGGTGAGGCGCAGGCCGGTCCGCAGGGTACGGGCCGGCCGGAGACTGCCCGGCCTTCTGCGCGCGCGGCGCTGGGCACGCTCGGTCCGGCGCGGCACAGACCCCGGCGACCGCGACCGCCGATCCCGCCCCGGTACCCCACCGCGCGGACTGCCATCAGTGAGCGCGACCCCGAGCCCGCCCCGGACGAACCCCCACACCCCCACCTCGACACGCCCGACCCCGCCCCCTCCTCGTCGGATCGTCGGCACAGGGGCGGGTGAGGCGGATGGGGATTACGGGTGGGCTGTTGCGCGTGTTTCAGGTGCTCCGGAACTCGGGACGTGCCCGGTGTCTCGATCCGGGCCGGCGGTTTGCGGTCCTGTTCCGCGCTGACGGCGGCGAAATCCGCCTAGCCGTCCCGTATGAGGGGGTTCGGGGATCATGTTCCCGGGGTAGCTGAATTGTCACCATAAGTGGTTTCATGCCCCCGCCGGATGCGACAGTCCGCACATCCCCCTCTATGCCTTCCACCATCACCATCCCCTCCCCTTCCCCCTTCCCCTCCCCTCCGACGCGGCTCGGCCCTCCCGCCGGTCGCGGCGCAAGCGCGCGTCCGCAGGACGCGCGCAGAAGGACGATCCGGCGGGAACTCATCGGCCTTCACGAACGACCCTTATGGAAAGAAACCCCCACCATCGGCGCGGACCGCGCGCTCGGGGGCGCCGAGCGCCGCCGAAGCGACCGCGCCGACGACGAGAGGAGAACCGCCCACATGGGACGGACGACCGACACGCCCGCTAAGGACGTGCCCCCCTCGGGATCCGACCATCGCAGGGCATGGGCGGCACTGCGCCCGCTGGTGCTGCGCCTGCACTTCTACGCCGGGGTGTTCGTCGCCCCCTTCATCCTGGTCGCCGCCGTATCCGGACTGCTGTACGTCTGGACACCCCAGATCGAGCAGGCGGTCTACGCCGAGCAGCTTCGAGTGGCGCCCTCGGGCGACTCCCTCGCGCTCAGCGAGCAGGTGGAGATCGCCGAGGAGGAGGTATCCGACGCGGAGCTCGACGCGGTCCGCCCGGCCACCACGGACGAGGACTCCACCCGGGTGCTGTTCAACGAACCCGAGTTGGAGGACAGCCACCGGATGACCGTGTTCGTCGACCCCCACGGCGGCGAGGTCCTCGGCGTAATGGAGACCTACGGCACGAGCGGCGCCCTCCCCGTGCGCACCTGGACCGACGTGCTGCACCGCAGCCTGCACATGGGCGACTTCGGGCGCCACTACAGCGAGCTGGCGGCGAGCTGGATGTGGCTGGTCGCGCTGGGCGGCGTCGTGCTGTGGGTCTCGCGCAGGTGGCGCGCGGGCGGCGGCGTGCGCGGCGTGCTGGTGCCCGGAGCGGGGACCTCGCGGGGCCGCGCGCGGTCCATGTCGATCCACGGCGCCACCGGCCTGTGGCTGCTGGTCGGCCTGCTGTTCCTGTCCGCTACCGGCATGACCTGGTCCCAGTACGCCGGCGCCAACATCGGCGACCTGCGGGAGCGGCTCGCCTGGACCACGCCCGCCGTCTCGACCGCGGCCCCGGCCGCCTCCAGCGACGCGGGCGCGAACGCGGGTGCCGACGCCGGGGTCGACGCCGTCCTGGCCAGCGCGCGCGAGGCCGGCCTGGACGGCCCCGTCGAGGTGGCCCTGCCGGAAGACGGCGAATCCACGTACGTGGTGAACCAGATCGGCAGCGGCTGGCCCACTCAGGGGGACTCGGCGGCGGTTTCCGCGGAGACCGCGGAGGTGACCGACGTCGTCCGGTTCGCCGACTACCCCCTCATGGCCAAGCTCACCACGTGGGGGATCGACGCCCACATGGGCACGCTCTTCGGCCCGGCCAACCAGCTCCTGCTCACCGCGCTGGCCGGCGGCCTGATCACCGTGATCGTCATGGGCTACCGCATGTGGTGGCAGCGGCGGCCGACCCGGTCGGGCGCGCTGGGCGTCGGGCGCCCCTTCCCGCGCGGGTCCTTCCGCGCTCTTCCGTTGGGCTACAAGCTCGCGGTCGTCCTCCTGCTGGCGCTGATCGGCTTCGCGGTGCCGCTGCTGGGCGCGTCGCTGCTGCTGTTCCTGGCCGTGGACGTACTGCTGGGATGGCGCGCCCGGACGAAGGGCTCCCGCCCGCCCGGCCCCGACGCGCAGCGCGAGGACGCCGGGGAACGGCAGGACGCGGCGGTTCCGCCCCGGCCCTGACCGGTCGGCGGGAAGACCGCCCGCCGACCGCGGTCCGTCCGCGCCCGCCGGCGCGGGCGGGCCGCGGCCTCCGTGCGGTGCTGCGGGTTTCCGCACCCGGGCGCTGCGGCCCAGGCCACACGAACGCCGCCGTCGCCCGGCGGCTGCACGGCTCGCGGAGGCGGCGTCGAGGAGCACGCCGCCCCCATCGGCGACACGCTGCACCTGGGCGTCACCGCCGCCCACAGCCGTGTCCCGGCGATCCTGCGGTATCCCGGCCCGTGGCGCGCCCGCCGGTCAGCGGCGGAGCAGCCGGGTGCCTCCCCTGCCCGCGGCCGCCAGCGCCGCACCGGCCGCGGCCATCCGGAAGGCGTTCACCCGGTACCAGGTCCGCAGCAGCCTCTCCCGCTCAGCCGTACTGAGCGCCCGGTCGCCGAAGAACAGCCTCAGGTTGATCGCCCGGACGAGATAGACGCTCGCCGCGCTGCCGGAGAGCGAGCACACGGCGGCCGCGGCGAGCCACGGCCGGCTCTCCGGCTTGTCCCAGCCCATGGCCGCCGCGACGAGGACAGCGGGGGTCGTGGCCGGCATGGCGGCCGCGTAGTAGCGCACGGGGCTGCCCGGACCGAGCGGCGTCAGCGCGCCGCCGCCCCCGCATCCCGCTCCCTCGGCGGGTTCCCCGGCGCGCTCCGCGAGCAGGTCTGGGACCTTCACGACAGCCTCGTAGAGGTTGCCGAAGAGCCATTGTGCGTGCCCCGCCCGGGCCAGCCGCAGCAGGCCGGCGGCGGCGCGGTGGCGGGGCGGGACGCTCTGACCGGACATGGAACGAGTATGGCAGGGCGCAACCGGGCGCTCCGGCCGGCGGCGCGGTCATCCAACGGGAGTCGGCGGCGGCGGGCGGCGGCAATGGGCGGCGGTGGGCGCGTGCGCCGCCGCGCCGGCGGGTCACGAAAGGCGGGCGTGTTCGGGCAGGTCACCGGTCAGATAGCTCTGCAGGTTCGGGGCCAGCAGGGACACCAGGTCCTCGAAGTCGAGCGAGGCCAGCGGCTCGACGCCTATCACGTGGCGGGCCACCGCCGCCCCGACCAGGTGCGTGGCCGCCAGCACGGCCCGCAGGCGCGGTTGGTCGTCGCCCAGCCGCGAAGCGAGCTCTCCCAGGATGCGCTCCTGCAGGAAGTCGCGCATCAGGTCGGCGGTCTGGTCGGTGGTCAGGGCGGTGCGCACGAGCGCCTTCAGCGCCGGAAGGGTCTCCGGGTCCTCCCACAGGCCCAGGTACGCGCGGGCGAACCGCTCGCCCAGCTCTTCGGTGCCGCCCTCGAAGGCCTGCTGGAGGCGGCCCAGCGCCTCGCCGGGAAGCGCCAGCGTCGCGGCGAACAACTGGTCCTTGGTGCCGTAGAAGTGCCGCACCAGGGCCGGGTCGACGCCGGCTTGAGCGGCGATACCGCGGAAGGTCGCGCCGGTGTAGCCCTTGTCGGCGAACTGCTCGCGGGCCGCGGCCAGGATCGCCTCCTTGGTTCCGCTCCTCCCGGGCCTGCGCCCGCCCGGCCGCCTGTCGGCCCCCTCAGCGTCCCCTGTGGTCACGGCGCCTCCTCTGATTTCCCTACATGGGGAATTCTAGCCCTGTCCACGCACGCCGGCCGCCGAGAGCACGCTCCTCCACGTAAAAACTCCACAGGCGTTGACATCTACGCCCGTAGAATTCTACGTTTGTAGAGATCGACCGATGTCGATCGGAAGCGCACCCGGCCGACTGCGGGCCGGGGGGCCGGGGCCGTCCGGCCGAGCCGAGGGCCGGGCGGCCCCGCGCGCCGCTCGCATCGAGAACGAGGGAGTTCACAGATGAGCGAGACGACCACCTGCGCGATCATCGGCGGCGGACCGGCCGGGATGATGCTCGGCCTGCTGCTGTCCCGCGCCGGAGTGCAGGTCACGGTGCTGGAGAAGCACGCCGACTTCCTGCGCGACTTCCGCGGCGATACGGTCCATCCCACGACGATCCGCCTGCTGGACGACCTGGGCCTGGGCGAGCGCTTCGCCGCCCTGCCACACAGCAGGGTCGAGCAGTTGTCCTTCGACGGCCCCGACGAACGGAAGCTGGTCCTGGGCGACTTCCGCCGACTGCGGCTGAACCACCCCTACATCGCGATGGTCCCGCAGTGGGACCTGCTCAACCTGCTCGCCGAGGCGGGAGCGGAGGAGCCCTCCTTCACGCTGCGCATGAGCACCGAGGCCACCGGCCTGCTGCAGGAGGGCGGCCGTATCGCCGGCGTCGGCTACGAGGGGCCCGGCGGCCCCGGCGAGCTGCGCGCCGACCTGACCGTGGCCTGCGACGGCCGCTGGTCGATGGCGCGCGGCCACCCCGGTCTGACCGTGCGCGAGTACCCCGTCGCGTTCGACGCCTGGTGGTTCCGGGTGCCGGCCCGCGGCGAGGTGCCCCCGTTCCTGACCCCGCGCATCGGCCGGCAAGCGCTCCTCGTCCCGATCCCCCGCAAGGGCTACCTGCAGATGGCCTACCTGGGACCCAAGGGCACCGATGCCGACCTGCGCGCCCGCGGCATCGAGGCGCTGCGCCGCGACGTCGTCGGGCTGATGCCCGAACTGGCCGACACCGTCGGTGAACTGGAGTCCATGGACGACGTCAAACACCTGGACGTGCGGTTGGACCGGCTGCGCCGCTGGCACACCGGCGGACTGCTGTGCATCGGCGACGCCGCGCACGCCATGTCGCCGCTGGGCGGGGTGGGCATCAACCTCGCCGTCCAGGACGCCGTGGCCGCCGCGACCCTGCTCGCCGGGCCGCTCGGCGCCGGCCGCGTCACCGACCGGACCCTGGACGCGGTGCGCCGCCGGCGCCGCCTGCCCACCGTGGTGACCCAGACCCTGCAGCGGATTCTGCACAGGCGCCTGCTGGGACCGATCCTGGCGGGTCGGCGCCCTGCTCCGCCGAAGCTGCTGCTGTCCGCGGTACGGGCGATGCCGCGCCTTTCGGCGATACCGGCGCACCTGGTCGGGATGGGTGTACGCCCCGAGCGCGCGCCCGCCTTCGCCCGCCGCGAGGCGCGGTCGGCCCCGGCGGTGAGGAACGGCGGGGACGCGTAGCGCCCTGCGGCCCGTCGAGAGGAGGCGTGCGCATGGTGCCGCTTCGTCTGGGCGGCTCCGACACCGTCGGACTGGATCCCGCGGATCTCGGTCACCGTACGGATGTGACGCCCCGGGACGCCGGGCGCCGGGATGCCGGGGTGCCGGGCGCCGGGTCCGCCGGTGTACGGGCCTCGCCCGACGGTCCGCCGAGCACCACGTGCGCCCCGCCCCGGGACACTGCGGCAGTCGGCCGCGGCCCGCCGCACGAGGAAGACGGCTCCCCGCCGAGCGCACGCGGCCCGCTCGCACCGCCCTCGGACCACCGCGTGGCCGCCCGCGGCGGTCCGGCGCTAGGGTGGCCGGGTGAGCGACGATCCGCCGACCTGGGCCCACGAGTCGGCCGAAATCGTCTCCTATGACCCCCGATGGCCTGTCCGGGCCGACGCGGAGCGCGCGCGCCTTGCCGAGATTCTGGCGCCGTGGCTGGTCGAGGGGGTCGAGCACATCGGGTCCACGGCTGTGCCCGGGCTCGCGGCCAAGCCGATCGTCGACCTCGCCGCCTCCGTCGGCGACCCGGACACCGCGGCCGACCGGGCCGCGGAGCGACTGGCCGCCGACGGCTGGTGCGCTGTTCCTCCGGAACTGGACGGACGGCCGTGGCGGCGCTTCTTCGTCAAGCCCGACGCCGCCGGAGAGCGGCGCGAGGCCCACTTGCATCTGATTCGAGCGGGGCACCCGCGATGGGCCGAGCAGATCGCGTTCCGCGACGCGCTGCGCGGCGACGACGGGCTCGCGCGGCGCTACGCGGATCTGAACGCCGCCTGGTCCGGCGACACAGCGACGACCGCGAAGCATACACGGAGGGAAAGGGATGGTTCGTGGCCGAATCCCTGGAGCAGTCCGTGAAGCGGTCCGCAGAGCAGTCCGCGGAACAGTCCGTGAAGCAGTCCAAGGAGCAGTCCGTGAAGCAGTCCAAGGAGCAGTCCGCCGAACACTCCGCGGACCAGTCCGCGGCACCTTCCGATGAGCACGTTCGCGGTGAGCGGGGATGTCCCGGCGGAAATTCCGGCGGAGCGGCCCGCACGCGGCCATGCGCCGGCGTTCGGCTGGTCCGCGACAGCGAACTCGCGGCGGCGGTGGACTACGCCTACGCCGCCTACGCCGACCTGGCCGAGGGAGGCGAAAGGCCGGTGCGCGCGGTCTGGACGGCGGGCGCCTGCCCGCTGGACGCCGACGGGCGGACGGTCGCGGGCGGCGACGTCGCCGCCCAGGCCCGCCAGGTCATGAGCAACCTGCGTCAGGCCCTGAGCAGCGCCGGAGCCACTTTGGACGACGTCGTCAAGACGACCGTGTACGTAGCATCCGCAGACCGGACAGACCTGGTCAGTGCGTGGCGGGTCGTCCGCGAGCACATGGGCGACCACGACGCTCCGAGCACGCTCCTGGGTGTGGCCGTCCTGGGATACCCGGACCAGTTGGTGGAAGTCGAAGCGGTGGCCGTGGTGGCCGTGGCGGCCGGAGATTAGCGGTGGGCCCCCGGTGCCGGGGATGTCCCACCCGACATTGCAGGACGCGCTGCCGCTCTGTCCCGCCCCAGCCCGCCCTGCCTGACACCGGAAGCTGACCGGTCGGACCGCCGGAGGGGGAGACGGCGGGTTCGGCCGAGCGGTCGCCGGTTGTGGATGCCGACACCTTGGTATCAGCCTGTAACGAGAGGCGGAACGATGTAGATGAGCTCGACGGCCTCATAGACCGCCCCGACGACGAACAGAACCAGCGCGGGAAGGCTCACCCAGCCGACCTGCCGCAGCCCGCGGACGTATCCCTGACGGCGGTTCCGAGCGTCGACCGTCTTCGGGCGCAGCCAGGCCCTCCCGAGCAGGTAGGCGGCGAGCGTCACGAGGACGTATGCCTGCAACTCGATGAGGATCGTCAGAGAGTGCGGGACCAGAAGTCTCGCCGTCGTCTCGTCGACCGGAGCGAGGGTCACACCGAAGTTGAACGCTCGGTACATGAAAGCGACGATGCCGGCGAAGGGCACGAGCATCGAGGGCAGCAGGATGGTAGCCACGGCGACGGTCAGCACGTTGACGGCGAAGATGGTCAGACTGAACAGCCAGACGTTGCCGAGCAGCGCCGCCACCAGGTCCGCTGTTCCGTCCTCCTGCTGGGAGGCGACTTGCGCGGCGTTCAGGTCCGGGAAGACCAGCGCGGCCCCCATACCGATGAGGAACAGGCCGTACATGAACGCGTTCAGCACCGCGTAGGTGCGCAGGTTCGCGCGGATGATCTGGAAAGACGTGCGGAGGTATCGCATGTGTCCTGCTCCGTGGTCGAGTCGGCTGAGGAGCCGCTTGGCGCTGTACTCGGCATTCCGCTACCGGGATGGCCGCCTCGCCGCGGATGCGCGCCGACGTGCTGTCCGCTCACACGATGCACAGTCGTGCAGCCCGCGGCAGGGACGTCGAGACGCGTCTCGCAGGCGGCCGACCACCACTCCAGACCATGTCCTCGGGGCAGGGTCAAGCGCGGCCCGGACACGGGGCGGCGAGGGCCGACGAGGGCCGGCTCCATCTGCCGGTGACCGACCGCAACGGCGGTCGCCCCGGCAACCGCGAGGCACCGGGGATGCCGCCTTGACCGTGCCCTTGGGGCAGGGTGTGGACTGCATATGAGCGTGGGGGGCAAAACCGCGCGCAGTAACGGAGCGAGGGGAGGCGTCGCATGGCATGGAGCACCCAGCAGCTTGCCGAACTCGCCGACACGACGGTGAAGGCCGTTCGGTACTACCACAGGATCGGGTTGCTGGACGTTCCGGAGCGAACAGCGAACGGATACAAGCAGTACAAGGTCCCCCACTTGATCCGCCTGCTGCAGATCAAGCGGTTGAGCGATCTGGGAGTCCCGCTGTCAGAGGTGGCGGCGATGGGACGAGCGGACGAGGACCCGGACGAGGCGATCCGCGCGCTGGATGCGGAACTGGAGGCGACGGTCGCCCGGCTCAACCGCGTGCGGGCGGAACTGGCCGTCATCCTGCGCCACCGCGCGCCGGCCTACGTTCCGCCTGCGTTCGCTCCGGTCTCTCGCGGCCTCTCCGACAGACAGCGATCCTTGCTGCTGATCTACTCGACCGTACTCAGCGAGGAGTCAACAGAAGAGTTCCGGGAACTGCTCAGCGAACCGGACCGCACCGATGAGGAGTTCGAGGCACTCCCTCCGGACGCGGACGATGCCGCAATCGACCGTCTCGCGGCACGCATGCTGCCGGCGGTCCGCAGAGCGCGCGAGAAGCATCCGTGGTCGAAGGACCCGGCGGCGGATGCGCCGCGGGGTGCGAAGCACGCTGAACACACGATGGCCGAGGCGATGGTGCAGTTGTACAACCCGGCACAGCTACAGGTACTCAAGCGGCTGGCCGCCCTCCTCGCGGAGGACGCTGCGGACACGAGCGACGGCACGGCCTGACCCGGCGCGGGACACGGACGGCGCTGCCCGCCCCCCATCAGCGCCGGCTCTGCCTCCGGCCCCCCGGCACCGCTCCGCCGCGTGTCCCACTGTCGCGCTGCAGCCCCTTTGCCCCGCTATACCGCCTGGTGAGCGATCTGGATGAGGTTGCCGCAGGTGTCGTCGAGCACCGCCGCGGTGACCGGACCCATGTCGACGGGCTCCTGGGTGAAGCGCACGCCGAGCCCGCGCAGCCGCTCATGCTCGGCCTTGACGTCGTCGACGGCGAACGAGGTGAACGGGATTCCGTCGGCGACCAGCGCCTCCTTGAACGGCTTTACCGCCGGGTGGCCGCTCGGTTCGAGCAGCAGTTCGGTGCCGTCGGGGTCCTCCGGAGAGACCACGGTCAGCCACCGGTCCTCGCCCAGGGGGACGTCGTGCTTCTTCACGAAGCCCAGCACGTCGGTGTAGAACCGCAGCGCCTTCTCCTGGTCGTCGACGAACACGCTCGTCAGGTTGATCCTCATGTCGGTCCCTCTGTCCCCTCTGTATCCGCGCCGGTGTCAGGGCGGCCGCCGGCGACGTCCTCGCCGGTCTTCTTGAGCCACCGCTCGACGATCGGTTCAAGCGGTCCGGTGTCGATGTAGTGGAACTTGTATCGGCCCTCGCGCCTGGTCGCGACCAGGCCCGCCTCCTCGAGAACGTCGAGATGCTGCGAGGTCGCCTGCCGCGACGAACCGATCCCGTGCTTGGTGGACAGCCGGGCGCAGATCTCGAAGAGGGTCTGGCCGTTGCGTTCGGTCAGCTCGTCGAGGATGGTCCGCCGCGTGGGGTCGGCCAGGGCCTTGAATATGTCTCCCACCCTCGAACACATTAGGCAAGTGAACGCTTGCATGTCAAGGTTCGTCGAGGTTCGAGCTCCCGTCCCCGCCATTCCCGCACCCACCTGCACGTCGACCCCCGATACCCGTACCCGCATACCCGGATACTCAGGTCCGCCGCTCCCCGCACACCACCGGCAGCGGGCAGCCCTCATCCCGCCGGCAGGGCGCGGCCGCCCGCCGTGCGCGCCGTCTCCGCCGTCCTCGGCGCCCCGCGACGGGCGGCTCCGCGCCCCTCCCCTCACGCCGGGACCGGAACGCCCAGCTCCTCGGCGTGGGCCTTGCGGCAGTGCTTGCTGCAGTAGCCGTAGACGTCGCCCTCGTGGTCCAGGGTGATCGCGGAGCCGTCGAGCTTGACGACCATGCTGCACACCGGGCAGTGCACCGTCCCCGGCTCCGGCCCCGGAACGGGTCCCCGGCCCTCAACGGACTCCCGCCACGAGCCCGTGAACAGCCGCGTGATCGCCTCGGAACCCATCACCTGCCCGTCCAGGCCCAGCGTCCCTTCGCGGACGCCGTGCACCTCGACCCACACCTGCGGCTCGGCGCCGGGTCCCCGGACATTCCGCACGGTGTTGGCGACGATGCGGTTGTAGCGCTCGACGAACTCCCCGGCGGCCTCCTTGACCCAGGGGGACGGGAGCCGCACCCGCACCGCGTAGCGCTGCGGCCAGTCGGCGCCGACCTTGTGCTCCCCGGCGAACCACGTCAGCGGCTCGTGCACGACGACCTGCGTGTACGCGCGCGAGTTCTCCTCGACGGACTCCGGGTGGTACTCACCCCGGTCCACCCCGTCGTCCAGCTCCACCAGCCTCGTGGCCAGCAGCTCGCGCCCCTCGGCACCCAAAGCACCCTGAGGCGCGAAAACCTCGATGAACAGCATGCCTGCGCTCCCTTTCTCCCCCGCTCCCGCTCTTCCGCCGCCGAACCGCCCGCCGAAGCCTCGTACCGGTGGACGTCGGCGACCTTCTCGGACATGTGTCCGCCTGCGGTCACGCGTGGTCCTCGTGCTCGAAGCCCTCGGGCGCGCGGTCCAGGAAAGCGCTGACCGAGGCGATGCGCCCGTCCGCGGCGAGCGTCAGCACGTCGGTGCCGGTCGCGAACGACGTGCCGTCGGCGAGCCGGATCTCCCACAGCAGCCGGATCCGGTCGTGGTGCTGCTCCGGTTCCCGCCGGGCGACGAACGAGGCGTCGCCCGCGTGCTCGATGAACTGCGTGCGGAACGCGACGAGCGGCTCGGTTCCCGACATCATCGCCACGGGCGAGCGGTAGTCGACGTCCTCGGTGAAGACTCCCGGCGCGAGTCTGCGCTGCTCAGCGGCCGGGCCGTTCCAGAACTCCAGGTAGCGGCCGATGGCCGATGCGGTGCCCCCGCCGTTGCGGCTCTCGGTGCCGTCGTCGCCGGTCGTACCGGTTTCGGTGGTCATGGCGTGTTCTCCCTTCCGGATGCCGCGGCCGGCGCCGGTGCGGCACCGGCCGTGTACTCCGAGACTGGCGGCACCGGTGCGGCCCGTCGATAACCCGGGAGGTCATTGCCGCTCCGCCGCGGGTGCGGGAACGTTGCCGCATGACGGTCACCACCGAGCCGGTAGGAGCGCTGATGCGACGCTGGCGCGAGCACCGGCGGCGCTCGCAGTTGGACGTGTCGCTCGCCGCGGACGTCTCCACCCGGCACCTGAGCTACATCGAGACCGGCCGGGCCAGCCCGAGCCGGGGCATGATCGAGCGGCTGTGCGAGGAGCTGGACGTCCCCCTGCGCGAGCGCAACGCGTTGTACCTGGCGGCCGGGTTCGCCCCCGCGCACCCCGAGCGCCCCTTCACGGATCTGGGTGCCGCCGGCGACGCGGTGCGATCGGTCCTCACCGGCCAGGAGCCGAACCCGGCGCTCGCGGTGAACGTGTGCTGGGAACTGCTCGCGGCGAACCGCGCGATGTCGGCGTTCCTGCACGGCGTGCCGCCCGAGCTGACCAAGCCCGCGATCAACGTGCTGCGCGTGACGCTGCACCCCGACGGTCTGGCGCCGCGCATCCGCAACCTGGGCCGGTGGCGCCGGCACGTGCTGCGGCGCGTCCGCCGGCAGCTCGACCGCACCGCCGCGCCCGGCCTGGCCGAGCTGCTCGCCGAACTGGAGGGATACCCCGGCCCCGGTGGGGACCCGGCCGAGGACGGCGCCGCCTCCGACGCGTCCGACGACCTCGCGGTGCCCCTGCGCATGGCGACGGAGTACGGTGACCTCGCGCTGCTCTACACCACCACCGTGTTCGGCTCGCCGCGCGACGTGACGCTGGACGAGATAGCGATCGAGACGTTCTATCCCGCGGACCCCGCGACGGCCCGCCTCCTGCGCGCCATGGAGGAGTGAGCCGGGAGGCCGGCCGCGGGCCGGGCACACGAGGGGCGGCTCCCGCCGGTGGGGCCCCGCTCTCCGCCGAGCCACCCGCGCCCGCAAGGGCTGCACGCACGCGCCGGGCTAGGGATCGGGCCGCGCGGCGGGGGTGGGAACGGTGTCGAGGGTGAAACCGTGCCCCTTGCTGAGCCGGTGCCATTCGGCGACGCCCAGGGCGGTCACGGTGAGGATGCCGCCCGCCGAGAGGGCGAGGCTGAGCCACACGGGTGTGGGGCCCTCCAGCCGGGCCAGGCCGACGACGGCCAGGCCCGTCGACGCGATGGGGGCGCAGAAGCACGGAAGCATGGGGTGCACGTCGCCGGCGTTGAACGCGTGCTTGGCGACCATGAACAGCGACCAGAAGACGAACCCCATGACGAAGCCGCCTCCGATGAAGAGCGCGGCGAAGGCGATCACTCCGACATACCACCGGTCCCGGCCCAGTTCGTCGACCAGGCGCATGCCCGACGCGGACACCGCGAAGAACAGCAGGTACGCGCCGGCGAACAGCGCGACGGACACCACGGAGTAGCGCAGGAACCGCCGCAGCAGCTCGGCGCGCACCTGCTGCCCGCGGGCCCGGACCAGGAAGTAGGCGAAGGCGACCAGCAGCGCCGCCAAGGCGGCCGCGATCGACTCCAGCAGGCTCCGGCCCGACGCCGCGCGTTCCACCGACTCGGTGTCCTCGAAGTAGACGGCCACGCCCACCACGACCACGAACCCCGCGACGGCGCGGATGGTCTGCAGCAGGTCCAGCGGGTCGTCGGCACGCGCGATGGAGGGGTTGCGCGGTTTGAAGATCCGGTCCGCCGCCTTCTTCCCCGCCACCATGAGCGGCCACATCCACAGCAGCGGGAACACGATCCCCCCGCAGCCGAACAGGAGGGGCCTTCTGCGCCACAGCGGTCGCTGGGCGGCCCCCTGGCCGGGGGGAGGCGGCGGAGGCGGGGGCGGGTTGGGGACCGGCGGCGTCGGCGCTGGTGGTGAGGCGGGTCGCGGTGTATCGGGGGGATCGACGTGCACGTGGCCTCCGCATACAGCGGTAGTGGTGCGGACCGACCGGTACTCGGCTCCGGGGAATTCAGGATGCCGCAATTCCGTCAGGAGCGCCGCCGTTCGCTGTGCGTCGGCGGGAGTACTTCCCGCCCCGCGCGATATGTTCCGCTGTCTTCGCGGCAAGGCCGCCGGTTTACCGACGCCGCGATCATCGGACGTATGAGGATCCCGTCCGCGGACGGGGTACGGAAACCGCGCGGCGGAACTCGCGGCCCTCTGGGGAAGCTCTTTCAGGAGGCCCGCGAGCGCCGGTCGCCGCGGGTTACTTCAGCTCGGGCTCAGACGTCGGCTTCACCTTGGCGTCGTCTCCGTGGATGCCGGCGAAATTCTCGTCGAATCGTCCGGGGGCGTCGACGTGGAACGCGTTCGGCCCGGCGTCGGGGCCGCTCCGGCGAGTCGGGCGTCGCCGGGATCGCCGCTGTAGACGGCGTATCCCTCGCTCCGGGTCATGCGGCCCCGCGACTCCGCGGCGACGACCGCCTTCGACGACGCGGGGATGCGCTCGGGGGCGGGTCTCCGTCGCCCTCCGCCCCGATTCCGTGCGTCGGCTTCGTCTCGCCGCGATGGGAACCGAACTCGGTGGACTTGTGGATTTCGACGGAGAACGACCGTGCCGCTGCAATCGGCGACTCTTTCAGTTCGACGGCGTGCGAACGCCCGCACTCGAAACCCTTCGAGCCCGTTTGCGACCGAACGAGGACGGCTATTTCTCGTGCGGCGACGACCCTCCGCATTTTTCACGGCGATTGAACTCGGCATTGTATAGCCGGAACTCGGTCGGCACCCTTTCTGTTCTATCGTTCGCTCGGTTTCCGGATCGTTTTGGGCGTTGCGCGCGGTGTCCGCTCGGCGGTCGCCAGGAAGCGGCGGCGCGAAGCGCCTCCGCCGGGGCGGCCGACCGGCATGCGGACCCGCCGCCCGGTTGCGGCCCGCGGAGGCTTTGAAGGAGTTCCGGCGGACCCGGAAAGGGCGATGGTCCCTACTGCCGGGTGAGGCGGGGCGGAGGGGTCGGCGCGGGCTCGGCGGCCGCCCCCGGAGCCGTAGGGAGCGGAGCCGCGGCTGCGCAGGAGCGGCGTCTCCCTTCGCTGCGCCGCGGAGGGCGGGCCGGAGGGGGCGGTGTCGGTCGACGCGCCTGCATACGTACGGGTACGCGACCTGCGCCCCCGGCTCGGGGCGCCCAGGGCGGAGCCGTCGGCGCCCGCCGTGCCCGCAGAGGCCGGACGGCCCGGCGCGGTGGTGCCGACCCACAGGGCGGGGAGGAGGGCGTCGGTGTCGGGCGCGTCGACGAGCCCCGGGTCCGTGGCGGCCCAGGAGGTCTGGGCCGCCTCGCCGAACCAGACGGCCGGGCGGCGTTTGGCGCTCCTGCCGCGCAGCCCGGCGGGCGCGGCATGGCGGGTGCGCGCCGTCCGGGCAAGGGCCGCTCCCATCGGCGATCCCGCTCCTGCCTATTGCCGGAACAGAAACGGCGGAATGGTGCGTATGCGGGCGCACGTGGACGTCGTTCCCTGCGCCCCCGGCGGCGCAGTTCAGCGCGCCTTCGGATGGGCCCGAATTTTCCCCCGGGGAAGCCGGGGAAAAGGGTCCAGCGGGGTGCGGAGTAGCGGTAATCTTGAGTCCAGGTTCCCTTCCTTCAGGGTTTTGCAGGGATTGGAGCCGCGGCCTGAGACAGCGTGGGGGAGCACCGTCTCGGGTCACGTGGGGGGCCGGGTTCGGCGCCTGGGGCCGGGGGGCTCAGGCGCCGAACCAACGGCTTCCCGAGAGGCCGTAGGCCACGTGGAACCTGACGGCGGTGGGCTCGGGCGACCGTTGCCGCCCCGCTCGGTGGCCAGGGCATCGACCAGAGCCGGACCGCGGCCCGCCTGGGCGTCGGCCTCCAGACCGCTCGGAGCCGGGGATCGGGTGCGTACGGTTTCGGCCGTCCCGCACCCCGGCCTCGGGTTCGCCGCCGTCCCGGCAGGTCAGGGTCATGGGCGTCTGCGGTCCGCTCCACGCGGAGGGTGTAGCCGCCGCCGGGCAGGCCGGGCAGTCGGACCTTGGCCGGTCGCACAGGTGTCGAGGAAAGCGTGGACCGGCGGAAGAGGGCGTTTCGCACAGAAGGTGAGCCGACGGCGACGTTCAGGTCGTACCGTTCGGCATCGGCTCACACGCCGGCCTCGCATCCCCGTTTAGGATCGTGGACTTTCCCCGGACAGCTGGACTCCCCCATTGCGTGGATCGGCATGTCGGCATGTCGGTCGGTATTCCTGGATCAACACGGAGAGACCGAACGGTATACCGTGACATCCGGAGACCTTCAGGGCTTCGCACTCAGCACCAAGCGGACCGCCGAGTTCATCGCGGACGTGGCTGCCTCCCCGGGAGAGTGATCCGTGCGCGACCGTGCTTTCGAGAAGAGCGGCTACAGCGGCCGGGAGCCGAACCGCGGCGGCGTTGCCGCCATCCGTTCCGCCTTCCGCACGTCCAGCTACAACGGCGTCAGTGAGGGCCGCCTCGACGTGGCCGACCTCCCCGCAGGTGCGGCCGTGCGCGACTCGAAGCACCCGGAGGCAGGGCACCTCTCCCTCCCCGTCGCCGAGTGGGGCGCCTACCTCACGGCCGCCCGCGCCGCCGAGCTGTAGCCGAGCGCCCGCCCACCACGCCCTCCCGGTCCCTGCGGGCCGCTGTCGGCCGAGCACGGTGGCGGCGAACCTCTCCAGGGCCGCGGCTGCGCCGACGGAGCCCACGGACGCCAGCACGAGCAGCGCGCAGCCCACGCCGGTGCCACCCGCGCCGCTGGGCGCGTGCGCCTTGCCCGTCCGCGCCGTCACCGCCGCCGAACTCGTGCGGTCGCACGTACCGGTCGCGGTACACGGCGGCGCTCAGCTCGCGCGGGCGCCGGAACTCGTGCCGCTCCGGGCTGTCGGGACTGCTCTCCTCGGCCAGGCGGTCGGTGGCCTCCCCGCCCCCGCACCCCGTCGAAGAGGCGGGAGCCGCGGCCGGCGCTCGCTGCCTCGGACTCCAGCATCTCTCTGGCGGCGGTCACGGACGCGACCGTGACGACCGCCGCGGGCGGCCGTCACGACCATAGAGGGCGTTGGGGTGTTTCAGCCGGAGGCTGAGCCGGTACTCCCAGGGGTGACCGGGTTCGACGCACGTCGTCCCGGGCGTCGGCGGGCGGCCGGACCGGCGGAGGCGGGCGAAGGGAGAGGCGCATGGGCGCGAGCGGCACAGGCGCGGACACCGACACCGAGGCGCGGATCCAGATCATCGCCGGGCTGGCGATGGGCGCGTTCGCGGCGGTGGCGCTGGCCACGGCCCTCGCACGCGCCGAGACGGGTCTGACCGTGGTCGGCGCGCTCGCGGGGGTGCTGGGGGCCGGCCTCGTGGCGGTCGCCGCAGTGCGCCTGCGCAGGCTGCACCGCAACGGCCGCCGCGACCGCGAAGGCGCGGGCGGGCAGACCTGAGCCCGGTGTCTCTCATCTCCTGACCCGCGCGCCGGGGGCGCATGGAGGGTACGCTGGCCCACCTGCGGTACAGATTCCGGACAGATCCCGGCAAAGGGTTCGGGCCGCTCCGGCGGCACGCGGTACGCCGCGCGCCCGACGACTCGCCCGCGGGGCGCCCCAGCACATCCCATTGGTGCTCTCTGTGGGCGCCGAAGTACCGGAATGCGCCGCATCCTCACGGGCTCCGCGTTTCCGCCCTACCCGCGTTGCGCACACAGGCTTACGTCCGTTATTTTCCCTTTATACTATTTTTACACTTCACTCACTATTGACGCATAGCGTCGTGCGTCATCGAGCCCTCCCGCGCCCCCTGCGTCGCCGTCTGCCGCTACGCCTCCGGCCGGGTCGGTTGAGGCGAGTTTCCGCGAACAGGAAGGACGGCGGCTGATGGGCGATGTGCGCTCCGGTCTCAAGCGCAGGGCGCGCCTGCTCGGCGAGGCGCTGCGCCCGCCGAAGTCGCTGACGGCACGCGGCCCGGCCGTGCCCGACGGCGATCAGACACCCGCCGCCAAGACTCCGGCCGCCGAAGCTCCGGCCGCCGCGGACCGGGGCGTGAAGGCGAAGCGTCCGCCCAAGAAGACGCTCTCCTACGACTACGGCGTGCCGATCGCCTCCCGCCAGGTGGGCTCGCCGGTGTTCGTGATCAGCCCCGTCCGCTCCGGATCCACGCTGCTGCGGATGATCCTGAACAGCCACTCCCGCATCCGCGCACCCCACGAGCTGCACCTGCGCACCGTCGAGGTGCAGCTGGCCGAGGAGTTCTCCGCCAAGTCGATGCTGGAGCTGGACCTGGACCGGCACGAGCTGGAGCATGTGCTGTGGGACCGCATCCTGCACTTGGAGCTGGAGCGCAGCGGCAAGGACGTCATCGTCGACAAGACGCCCGGCAACGTGTGGGCGTGGGAACGGCTCAGCTACGCCTGGCCGCACGCCAAGTTCATCTTCCTGATGCGCCACCCCGAGGGCATCGTCGGGTCGCTGGCCCGCCGGAAGAACAACACCGCCACCCGCGACAAGCTCGAAGCCAACGTGCTGAAGTACCTGGAGCCACTGGAGAAGGCGCGCACGACCCTCGACGGCCACGCGATCCGCTACGAGGACCTCACCTCCGAGCCCGAGGAGACGCTGCGCAAGCTGTGCGCCTACCTGGACGTGGAGTGGGAACCGGACATGCTCGACTACGGCGAGCACGACCACGGCAACCTCGGCGCGAACCTGGGCGACCGCAGCGCCAACATCCGCTCCGGGCGCATCCAGGCCGCCCGCGAGGAGGAGACCTCCGACGAGCTCTCGCCGGAGCTGGCCAAGTACGCGGCCACCTGGGGCTACGCCTGACAGTCCCGCTCGGCGGCCGCATCCGGTCGGCGCCGGGACCGCGCGGCCGGCTCTCGGGGGGCGTCGTCCGCGGCGCCCCGCACGGGGTCGCTTCGCGGTCGTGCTGACTACGGAACGCCGCGCCGAGGCACTCGTCGGCCGGACCGAAGGGGTCGCCGCCCTGGCGCGCGGTGCCGACCTGGAGCGGCAGGTGCCGACATGCCCCGACAGGGATTTGCGTGAGCTGCTGCGCCACATCGGGCGGGCTCACCTGTTTAGCGCCGACACGGTGCGGCGCCGCGTATCCCATCCCGCAGAGATGGCCTCGCCCAGCGACTTTCCGGCTCCAGACGAGGCCGGAGCGCTGGCGGAGTGGCTTTGGGCCGGCGGCGGAGAGCTGCGGGACGCGGTGGAGGACGCCGGGGCGGATGCGCCGGTCTGGAACTTCAGCGGGCGCCGCCGACAGGCCGGGTTCTGGCTGCGCCGTATGGTGCACGAGACCTCCGTCCACCGCGCCGACGTCGCCATGACCGTCGGCGAGCCCTACGAGGTGGCCCCCGACGTTGCGGCCGACGGAATCTCGGAGTGGCTCGACCTGGTGACGGGGCCGGGCGCGGCCGAGGCCCGCCCGGAGGCCGCCGAAGCGCTGCGCGGCCAGGGACAGACGCTCCACCCGCACGCCCCTGACCCGCGCGGCCTCGGTCAGGCGGGGGAATGGATGATCCACCGCGAACCGGACGGTGTGACCTGGCACCACGGCCATCAGAAGGCGGACACGGCCCTGCGCGGCCCGGCGGCCGACCTGCTGCTCGCGTTCCTCGGCCGCATCCCCTGGACGGACGAGCGGATCGAGGTCCTCGGCGACACCTCCCTGCTCGACCACTGGCTGCGCCACGCGACGTTCTGAGGGCCCGGCGGCCGCGCCCTCTGCCGTGTCCCGCCCCCGACCGGCCCGCCTGCCCCGCTCCGGCGCATTACAGCGGCCGGAGCGGGGCAGGGGTCCCGCGACGGGGGACGCGACGAAGGGGGCGTGGCCATGGCCGACTCCGAGTCGGAGGGCAGGACCGGATCCGACCTGGTGCTGCGGGTCGGCGCCGAGGAGCTGGTGGTCCGGCACCGCTACGAGGCGGCGAGCATCGTCAACGACATCCTCATCGCGGTGTGGTTCACCGCCGGCAGCGTCATGTTCTTCTTTCCCGCGTGGCAGGTGGCGGGCACCTGGTGCTTCGTCGCGGGCAGCGTCGAACTCCTCGTGCGCCCGCTGATCCGCCTGGCGCGCCTGGTGCACGTGCGGCGCATGCGCAAGCGCACCCACGGCGCGGGGACCGCCCGGACGACACCGCACGAGACGTCGCTGGACTTCTGAGGTCCCGGCGCGCGGACATCGCCGAGCGGGCCGAGGCGGGCCGTGCGGCGTTCTTCCGCTTCTTCGGCGGCGAGCGGGCTCCCCATACCGCACTCGCTCGGCACATCGCGTCCCCCGCACCCCTCGGCGACTCAGTGCCCGCGGCGCCGGCCCTGCCGCGCCGGGCCGCGGAACTTGCGGTGCCCCCGCTCACCGCGGGCCCTGCTTCCATGCGGGGCAGGCTGCCGCCGGGGAGGCCCCGGACCGGCCGGCGGCGGATGTCGACGACGCATTCGCGCGACTGGTCCAGGTCCGCGCGCGCAGGCGCTGCCTGCGGGGATCACCGTCCGTACGGCGATCCCGGGCAGGCCGTGCGGGAAATGCGAAACAACCGGTTTACACGCGAGTTAGATCTGGTTACCGTAATTGGGAGCGCTCCCAGAAGTGACCGACATCATGACAACCGGAGACGCGCATCACCGAGATGAGAAGATCGCCGTGACCAGGAGGAATGGGAGCGCTCCCATCCGACTCGCGGCGTTCTGACCCCGATCCCCCGCTTCCCATCCCCCACCCCATCCCCCGCTTCCCCTTCCGCGCCCGGGCCCCGGCTCGATCCCCCGTCCCCACCCGCATCCCCCACATCCCCCCACCGCCGGGTGCGGCGACCGCATCCGGCGCACCCCCACCCCTCCCAGCACACTCGCCTCGGCCGCGCCCACAGCGGCCGACCCGCGCGGCTACGCAGCGTATCCGCCTAAGTACCGTACCCACCGCCAGGTTCACCCGCCCGCTCGCGGCGGCATCCCCCCGTCCCCGCCCCATCGGCCGGGACACGCACGGAAACTGGAGGTACCTCATCACCATGGGTTCCCGGCTCTTGACGCGATGGCCGTTAGCGCGGCTGATAGCGGGCGGAGCGGCGGCAGGGCTGGTAGCGGCCCTGGCACCGGCCACCTCCGCGTTCGCGGCGACGGAGTGCTCCGTCGACTACGAGATCACCAACGACTGGGGCAGCGGCTTCACCGCCAGCGTCACCGTCAACAACGAGGGCGACCCGGTCGAGGGCTGGTCGCTCGGCTGGACGTTCCCCGACGGCCAGCAGGTCACCAACGGCTGGAGCGGCGAGTTCAGCCAGGACGGCGACCAGGTCACCGTCACTCCGCCCGCGTGGAACCCCGACCTGGACAGCGGCGAGTCCGCGACTGTCGGCTTCCAGGGCTCGGCCGGCGGCGGAGACAACGGCGTGCCCGAGGAGTTCACGCTCAACGGCACCACGTGCGGCGGTGGCGGCGGCGGGGAGAACACTCCGCCCGAGGTCGGACTGACCTCGCCGCAGGACGGCGCCTCGTTCCTGGCCGGCGAGGACATCCCGCTGGCGGCCGACGCCTCCGACAGCGACGGTTCGATCGACCACGTGGTCTTCGAGGCCGACGGCACCGAGATCGCCACCGACGACTCCGCGCCCTACGAGGCGACCTGGTCCGACGCCGCGACCGGCCCCTACTCGGTGACCGCCACCGCGGTCGACGACGCGGGGGCCGAGACGACCTCCAGCCCGGTCGCCGTCGAGGTGATCGACGAGCCGGCGATCGTGGCCACCCCCGCCGACGTGAGCGTGCGCCAGGGCGGCGAGGCGACCTTCGACGTCTCCCTGTCCAACGCGCCCGACTCCGCCGTGGACGTCAGCGTCGCGCGCACGGACGGCAGCTCCGACCTCAGCGTCTCCGGCGGCGGCGAGATGACGTTCACCGCCGACGACTGGGACACCGAGCAGGAGGTCACCGTCTCCTCGGCCGACAACGGCGGCGAGCTGGCGTCGGCGACGTTCACCGCATCCGGGCAGGGCTACGGCTCGGCGACCGTCGAGGCCACCGAGATCGACGCCACCACCTCGGACTACGAGGCGGCGTTCCTGGAGCAGTACGAGAAGATCAAGGACCCCGCCAGCGGGTACTTCCGCGAGTTCGACGGCGGCCTGGTGCCCTACCACTCGGTGGAGACCCTGATCGTGGAGGCGCCCGACCACGGGCACAACACCACCTCCGAGGCGTTCAGCTACTACCTCTGGCTGGAGGCCGAGTACGGCCGCGTCACCGGTGACTGGCAGCCCTTCAACGACGCCTGGACGTCGCTGGAGGAGTACATCATCCCGGGCACACAGGACCAGCCCACCAACGGCTCCTACGACCCGTCGTCCCCGGCGACCTACATCCCCGAGCACGACTCGCCGCAGGGCTACCCCTCGGCGCTGGACGACAGCGTGCCGGTCGGCGAGGACCCGCTCGCCCAGGAGCTGAGCAGCACGTACGGGACCGACGAGGTCTACGGCATGCACTGGCTGCTCGACGTCGACAACACCTACGGCTACGGCTTCTGCGGCGACGGCACCGACAACGCGCCCGCCTACATCAACACCTTCCAGCGCGGGTCGCAGGAGTCGGTGTGGGAGACCGTCCCGCACCCCTCGTGCGAGACGTTCGAGCACGGCGGCGAGAACGGGTTCCTCGACCTGTTCACCGACGACGACACCTACTCCGAGCAGTGGCGCTACACCAACGCGCCCGACGCCGACGCACGCGCGGTGCAGGTGGCCTACTGGGCCGACAAGTGGGCCGAGGAGCAGGGCAACGCCGGTGCCGTCGACGACGTGGTCGCCGACGCGACCAAGATGGGCGACTACCTGCGCTACGCCATGTTCGACAAGTACTTCAAGGAGGTCGGCGACTGCGTCGGCGCCCAGGAGTGCGCGGCCGGGCAGGGCAAGAACAGCTCCCACTACCTGATGTCCTGGTACTACGCGTGGGGCGGCGCGATGGAGGCCGCGGAGTACCCGTGGGCCTGGCGCATCGGCGGCAGCTCCGCCCACCAGGGCTACCAGAACCCGATGGCGGCCTACGCGCTGTCGCAGACCGCGGAGATGCAGCCGGAGTCGCCCACCGCGTCCGAGGACTGGGCCACCAGCATGGAGCGCCAACTGGAGTTCATGGAGTGGCTGCAGTCCTCCGAAGGCGGCATCGCCGGCGGTGCGACCAACAGCTGGGCGGGCAGCTACGCGGAGCCGCCGGCCGACGTGCAGCAGTCGCAGTTCTACGGCATGTACTACGACTGGCAGCCGGTCTGGCACGACCCGCCGTCCAACAACTGGTTCGGCTTCCAGGTGTGGGGCATGGAGCGCGTCGCCCAGCTCTACTACGAGACCGGCAACGAGCGCGCCGGCGAGATCCTGGCCGACTGGGTGCCCTGGGCCATCGAGAACACCCGGCTCAACGGCGGCGGGGACTTCGCCGTCCCGGCCGACATGAGCTGGTCCGGCCAGCCCGACACCTGGGACGGGTCCTCCACGGGCAATCCGGACCTGCACGTCGAGGTCACTTCGCACGGCCAGGACGTCGGTGTGGCGGCCGCGCTGGCCAAGACGCTGCTCTACTACGCGGCGGGGTCGGGGGACACCGACGCCCGCACCACGGGTGAGGGCCTGCTCGACGCCCTGATCGCCAACCAGGACGACATCGGCATCGCCGTCGAGGAGAGCCGCGGCGACTACGAGCGGTTCGACGACGAGGTCTACGTCCCCGAGGGCTTCTCCGGGACCATGGCCAACGGCGACCCGGTCGAGCCGGGCGCGACCTTCACCTCCATCCGCTCCTTCTACCGGGACGACCCCCAGTGGGACAAGGTCCAGACCTACCTGGACAACCCGGACGGGGAGGCGCCCACCTTCACCTACCACCGGTTCTGGGCCCAGGCGGAGATCGCGACCGCCTTCGCCGCCCACGACAACCTGTTCGGCTGATGCCGGCGCCCGGGTGCCGCGGCGGTCTGCGCGGCCGCGGCACCCGGGCGCCCACCCACCAGGCCTCCGGACCGGCGGGACCTCGTGTTCCGGGTCGAAACGGCGGCGGAGCATTGAACGCCGGTCCGGACGGGCCGCCGGAGGCCAAGGATCCGGCGGCCGCACGACCGGGCCCCTCGGGGCCCCGGAGCACAACCCTCCCCATCCCCAGACGGCTCGGCGATCGGAGCGGTCCGGTCGGCGGGTCAACAACAAGGAGGACCAATGACAGGACAGCCCCAGAGCGGGCGCGCCCGATGGCGGTCGGGCAAAACCGTGGCGGGCGTGTCGGCACTCGCGATGAGTGCCGCCGCGCTCGGCGTGGCGCTCCCCGCCTACGCGGCCGAGGGCTGCGAGGTGGAGTACTCGGTCACCAACGAGTGGAGCAGCGGGTTCTCGGCCAGCGTGTCGGTCACCAACCTCGGCGACTCCCTCGACGGCTGGCAGCTGGAGTGGGACTTTCCCGGCGACCAGCAGGTCACCAACGGCTGGAGCGGCGACTTCAACCAGTCGGGGCAGCACGTGACGGTGTCCAACACCTCGTGGAACGGGACGCTGGACACCGACGGCAGCGTCCAGTTCGGCTTCAACGGCAGCGGCAGCGCCGATGTGCCGTCGGAGTTCACACTCAACGGGGTGGCCTGCGACGGGAGTACCGGCGAGCCCGATCCGGACCCGACGGAGACGCCCGACCCGGACCCGTCCGAGACTCCCGACCCCGAGCCCGAACCCGGTGAGCGGGTCGACAACCCGTACGCGGGCGCTGACCTCTACGTCAACCCGGTGTGGTCGGAGAAGGCCGCCGCGGAGCCGGGCGGCGACGCCGTCGCCGACGAGCCCACGGCCCTGTGGCTGGACCGGATCGGCGCGATCGCGGGCAACGACAGCCCCACCACCGGCGACATGGGGCTGCGCGACCACCTCGACGAGGCGGTCGCCACCGCCGGCGACCGGCCCATGACCATTCAGGTGGTCATCTACAACCTGCCCGGCCGCGACTGCGCGGCACTCGCCTCCCACGGCGAGCTCGGCCAGGAGGAGATCGGCCGCTACAAGACGGAGTACATCGACGTCATCGCCGACATCATGGACGATGAGAAGTACTCCGACCTGCGCATCGCCACCATCATCGAGCCGGACTCGCTGCCGAACCTCGTGACCAACGTGGGCAGCCGCGAGACGGCGACCGAGAACTGCAACACGATGCTGGAGAACGGCAACTACGTCGAGGGCGTCGGCTACGCGCTGAACACGCTGGGCGACATCCCCAACGTGTACAACTACGTCGACGCGGGCCACCACGGGTGGATCGGCTGGGACACCAACCTCGCCCCCTCCGTCGAGATGTTCCACGAGGCGGCCAACGCCAGCGGCGCCACCGTCGACGACGTCCACGGATTCGCCGTGAACACCGCGAACTACTCGGCCCTGGTCGAGCCCCACTTCGACGTCGACGACACGGTGGGCGGCCAGCAGGTGCGCCAGTCCGACTGGGTGGACTGGAACCAGTACATCGACGAGCAGTCGTTCGCGCAGGCGCTCCGCGACGAGGCGGTATCGCAGGGCTTCAACTCCGACATCGGCATGCTCATCGACACCTCCCGCAACGGCTGGGGCGGCTCGGAACGCCCCGACAGCCCGAGCTCGTCGACGGACCTGAACACCTTCGTCGACGAGAGCCGGATCGACCGGCGCATCCACCCCGGCAACTGGTGCAACCAGTCCGGCGCGGGCCTGGGCGAGCGTCCGCAGGCGGCCCCCGCCTCGGGCATCGACGCTTACAGCTGGATCAAGCCGCCCGGCGAGTCCGACGGCAACAGCGAGCCGATCGACAACGACGAGGGCAAGGGCTTCGACCGGATGTGCGACCCCACCTACGAGGGCAACGTACGCAACGGCAACAGCCCCTCCGGCGCCCTGCCGAACGCCCCCGTCTCCGGCCACTGGTTCTCGGCCCAGTTCCAGGAGCTGCTGGCCAACGCCCACCCCGCCGTGTAACGAGAGGATGATGTCCGACTAGAGACACTCGCTGTTCGCACAGCAGGCCGTGCCCCCCGGGTCGGTGCCACCCCGGGGGGCACGGCTTCTCGCGTACGCGGCGGCGCGACGCCGCGCAGCGCTGGGCGGCCGACCGGCGCCGCCGGTCGGCCGCGCCGGTCAGCCGCGCTGCGGCCAGGCGGTGGGCATGCCGTCGATGGGATTCCGGCCGGGGTCGGTCTGCGCAGGGGTGCGCTGCCGGTAGATGTCCTCGGGATCGGGGCCGATCCCGCTGTGGGTTTCCGGGTCCCGCTGGGCGTGCCGCGAGCGGTGCGCCCCCTCGGCGTCGACCGGTGCGCCGGTGCGCACGGCGCTCTCCGAGGTGAACTCGCTCAGCCGCGCGATCTCCTTGGAGAAGGCGTCGCTGGCCGCCTGCATCTGTATCTGCACCGCACGGCAGAACGTCTGGATCCAGGCGACGCGGCGCTCCATCTCCTCCAGGTCGGCGTCGTAGGAGGAGCCCGCGCTGGCGCGGTAGCCGCGCGCAGCCTCCTCGGCGGCGACGCCCGCCTGGTCGCGGGCCTCCACCAGGATGTCGTCGGCCTGCTGGCGGGCCTGGTCGGTGAGCTGGCGGCAGTACTCCTGGGCCTGGGCGACGTAGGCGTCGGCCTGCTGCTGGGCCGCCGAGAGGAGGTTGACCGCGTCGGCGGGCGGCCCTTCGGTGGCGGCGGCGGAGTTGTTCTGCTCGCGGTAGCGCCTGCGCAGCCGGTCGATCTCGGCGCGCAGGCTGGCCTTCTCGGCGTCGCTGGCGGCGATGTCCTCGGCGACACGGCCGATGAACCGCCGAACCTCCTCCTCGTTGTACCCGCGCCGTCCCAGCGGGGTACGGGAGAACTCCTCGGCACGGACGCGCTCTGGACTCAGCCGTTGGTGGGACCGGTTCATCGGACCCGTGTCCTCGCGTGCGGTCACGGATTTCCTCCGCTCGTGCTGGTGCTGTCGAAGTCCTCGTAGCGGACGCGCTCCGTGGCCACTCCCGCCCCGGCGAGGCGCTGGACGGTGCCGGTGACCATGTCGGGCGAGCCGCAGACGTAGACGTCCTCCTGTGACCAGGGCCCGTAGCGCAGCGCCACGTCGACCGCGTCTCCCGCTTCGGCGCCCGGACGCGCCGGCTCGCGCGACACGCACGGCACGACGCGCAGCCACGGGCACTGCCCGGTCATCTCGTGGAGCGCAGGGTAATCGTAGTGGTCGCGGGCGTAGGGCGCGCCGACGAACAGATGGGCCCGGCGTTCGGGCCCGCCGCCGCCCGCCTCGGCGCGCATCTGTTCGAGCATGGCCTTGAACGGCGCCAGGCCGGTCCCGCCGGCCACCATGAGCACGTCGCGGGCACCGGAGAGCTTCAGCCGGTCGCCCACCGGAGGCCCCAGCCGCAGGGTGTCGCCCACCTGCACGCCCTGGACCAGCGCGGTGCTGACCGGCCCGCCGCCGACCAGCCGGACGTGGAAGTCGATGGTGCCGTTGCGGCGCGGCGCGTTGGCGGGGGTGAAGTACCGCCACACGTTGGGCCGCAGGCGCGACTCCACGGCCAGACTCTGGCCGGGGATGAAGTCGAGCTCGTACTCGGGCTGGACGGACAGGACCGCGACGTCGGCGGTGCGGCGCTCGTGCCTGACGATGCGCGCGTCCCACCAGGGCGGTGTGCTGCTGGAGGCCTCGTCGGCGGCCTCGGTCATCACCTTGGCGACCAGGCCGTAGGCCTCGCTCCAGTCCTCGGCCAGCTCGGGTTTCCACTCCTGGCCCAGGAAGTGCGACAGGGTGTGCAGCAGCGCCTGGCCCACGGCCGGGTAGTGCTCGGCGACGACGGCGAACTTGCGGTGGTCGCGCCCCAGCTGCTGGAGGAAGGGCACCAGCTCGTCGAGCCGGTCGACCTCGGAGACGATGCGCCCGAGCGCCCCCACCAGCCGGTCGCGCTGGGCCGACATGCTCACGGGGAACAGCCGCCGGGTCTCGGGGTGGGTGAGGAACAGAGTGGAGTAGAAGAAAAGCGGCACTTCGTCGCCGTAGGCCGCGACCTTCTTCCAACTGTCCTTCAGCCGCGTGACATCCACGTATCAGATCCTTACGGAGTGCACCCGGGGACCGCCGCGTCCGTTCGGAGGCGCGTCCGGCACAACCGGGGGCATATGGCAGAAGCGGTCGGCGCAGGGCGCCGGCCGGCACCGCGGGCCGCGGCGGCGCGGATCCGCGGGTGCGGCTCCGGTGCCCGGCCGTGGTGCGCTTGGGTCCTCCGCGGGGGCGGCACCGGGCCCGTCAGGGCCGGCGGCCGACCACCCGGGAGGGTCGTGCCGTGCGGCTCAGTCGGCCGCAGCGGAGGCCTTCTCGCCCGAGCCCCCGACGATGTCGTCGGAGAGCGGAGCGACGACGCCCACGATCTCGTCGACGGTCGCGCCGGGCACGCCGGCGGCCTTGAGCGACTCGATGAGGTGGGCGGCCACCTGGTCGAAGTGGGACTGCTCGATGCCGCGGCCGCGGTGGACCTCGTCCATGGGGCCGCCGTCATAGACGTCCGGGCCGCCCAGGGCGGCACAGAAGAACTCCACCTGGCGGCCCTTGAGCTTGGTCAGGTTGGTTCCCGTGAAGAATCCCGCGAGTTGCGGGTCGTCGAGAATGCGCACGTAGAGGTCGTCGACCACGGCGGCAATCGCCTCGTGGCCGCCAATGCGCTCGTAGATAGTGGCGGAATCGTTCGTCACGATAGGCACCTCAATGGGAGTGGGGAGGGGAAGGAGATGCGTGGGAGAACTCGGTGGTGAACCCTACAGACGCCGTTACCGAATCGTCAAAACCCGTCCCGATCTGGGACGTCTCCGGTGTTCAGAGCGGCTTTCCGGGAGTGTAGGCGTTTCCATGGAAGAGGCCGGAGAGCACCCACTTTGCGGTGGTATGCCCAGTTCGGGGCTTCAAGCCCTTATGCGGCCGCGCTGTCGGCATCCAGAGAGTGCGGCACTCGCCCTTGGAATGAGGCACCCAATGCCGATTCGACCCGCATCGATGATCACGGTTCGTATTTTTTAGGCGAAGAACCGAAAGTATCGAACTCGTCTCCTCGCCGCCACAGCTTCCGGATGGTCTGCCGCGATCATCCGGATTCGGAATGCGGATTGACGGCTTTGCCGGGCTTCTCGGCGGCGTCGGCGGGCTGAGCAGGCACGACGGCCGGACCGGCGGACGGAGGGGTCGCGGGCGCACCGGCCGCGACACACGATTGCGCTGCGTAACGCGGGTACCGGGCCCGTGAGACGAGCGAGCCACCAAGCGTGACGGATCGACTGCGGAGACAGGGCGGCGCTCCACGGTCGCAGGCGGGGCCGGATGGCTGCCACCGCACCCCGGCCGGGGTCCGAGGCGGCGGGCCGGCGGGGCGAAGACGGGCGGGGCGGCGGCCGTCACTGCGGCGGGCGCATCCCATACCGCCCGGGCGCCCGCCGCGGACCTCCGGTCGGCGGATCAGCCGACCAGGGGACGGACCTCCTCGGCGGCGAACCGCACGAAGCCCTCGGGGGCCGGCTCATCGGCGGTGGGCTGGAGGACCACGGTGCCGGCACCGGCCTCCGCGCGGCGCCGGACCGCGTCCGCGACGGCCTGCGCGTCCCCGGCCACCGCGACGTCGGGGACCGCGGAGATCCCCTCGTGCTCCAGCTCGGCGGCCAGCCGCTCAGGCGCGCCCGGCCCCGTGGCCGTGAGGACATAGGACACGACAGCGTGGTCGCCGGTCCGGCCCGCCTCGGCACGGCCCTCACCGACGATCCGCAGGGCCTCCCGCACGCCCTCGGTCCCCACGTGCGCGTCGAGGACGGTCCCGTCGGCCACGCGCCCCGTCAGCCGGAGCGTGCGGGGCCCGAGCGCACCGGCGAGCAGCGGGGGCGCGGTCGCGGGCGGCCAGTCCAGGGCGACGCCGTCGAGGCGGACGTAGCGGCCCTCGGTCGTGACGCGCTCGCCCCGCAGCAGCGCCCGCAGCGCCGCGGTGTACTCGTCCAGCAGGGTCAGCGGCGACGCCGCCTTCGCGCCCGCCTGCGCCATCCAGTCCTGTATGCCGTGGCCCACGGCCAGGGTGAGCCGGTCCGGAAAGAGGCGGTGGAGGGTGGCCGCCTCCATGGCGGTCAACGCGACGTTGCGCAGCGGGACGGGGAGCAGGCCGACGCCGATCCGCAACCGTTCGGTCCAGGCCAGGGCCGCGGCCGCGGTGGCGATCCCGCTCTCCAGGAAGCAGTCCTCCCACAGCCAGAGTTCGTCCAGGCCCGACTCTTCGGCCGTGCGGACCACGGAGCGGAGGCGTTCGGGGGGCAGTTGGGGGCGGAACACCGCGCCGAGGGTCGTCATGCCGCCGTTCCTACCGCGCCCGGGCGGCGGCGGACAACACGGATGTCGGCGACCCCGCGGACTCCCGCCGGGGCTACCGGTCGGGTGCCTCGGCGGTCCGGGAGTGGGCGGTGTGGCCGAGGAACCCGGGAGCCGCCAGGCCCAGCCGGGCGGTCTGCTCGCGGTACAGGCCGATCAGCTCCGACATCGGAACGGGGCGGCGCTCGGCGCGGTGGATGCCGCCGCGCGCTCCGGCCGACCACAGGCACGGTTCCACCCGGATGCCGTGGGACGGGGCCAGGCCGTCGACGTCCTCGCGCCAGCCGGGCCAGCGCAGCTCGCGGCAGAAGTGCTCCAGGCCGCCCGAGAGCACCCACGACAGCCACGCCCCGTGCCCCAGCTCCAGCGGCTCCCATTCCAGGGTGTCGGGCGCGAAGTAGGCGATCTCGCCGGGATCGCCGGGCCGGCCGGCCTCATCGGCGTCGGGGCCGTTGACGGCGAACACGCCGCCGAGCACGTCGTGCGCGACCACCAGACCGCCCTCGGGCCGCCAGTCGGGGTCGGGTAGTACGGGGAACCCGTTGATCCGCGCCAGGCTGGGCAGCGCCCCGGGGGGGCCGGTCCCCGTTCCGCCGAAGACCCGCAGCCACCCGCAGTCGAGCAGCAGACCGCCCGAGTGGACCACGATGGCGCCCAGCGCCGAACGGACCGTGACCCGCATCTGCAGCAGGGCCGAGCGCCCGCGGCGAGGAGCCTCGGCGGGCAGCACGCGAACGGGGACGGAGCTGCGCGCGAACTCCTCCTCCAACGCGGGCCACGCCGACTCGTCGACGTCGACGGGCTCACCCAGCGCTCGCATGGCCCCATGGTCGCATCGTCCCGGCTCCGTGCGGGAGGGGTAGTCGTCACCGATTTGCGCCTGACCGGCGAAAACGCCAGGAGAGCGCTCCCAGTCGGCCCTGGAGGTCCGGGACGCGGGCGGCCCCACGACCGCGCGGCAAAACGGGGTGAACCGGCACCGCGCGGGCGGCGTCCTACCAGGAAACCGTGCAGGGCAGGACACCGGTCCGGCCGCGGCACCCGCCGCCCGCGCCGGCGCCTTCCCGTGCTCCGGCGGCGGCCGCGGAGAGTCTGCACCGCTCGGCACAGGCAAGTGTTGTGTGGCGGGCGGGTCAGGCCGGGTTGTGGTTCTCTGACACCGGGGCCGCGGGCCCGGCGCACCCGTTCCCGGCGCGGTTCCTGTGAAGGCGCGGCACGGCCGCGCCGCGTGGAGGGGAGTCCGCGCTTGACCAGTCCACTGCGTCCCGAAGACCCCGAACGCATCGGCCCCTACACTCTGATCGCCCAGGTCGGCCGCGGCGGACAGGGCGTCGTCTACCTCGGCACCGGACCCGACGGCGAGCGCGCCGCCGTCAAGGTCCTCAGCGGCGAATGGGCCGCCGCCGACCACCGCGTGCGCGCCGGCCTGGCCAAGGAGGTCGAGGCCACCCGCCGCGTTGCGGCGTTCTGCACCGCCGCGGTGCTGTCGTTCGACCTCGAATCCGATCCGCCCTATGTCGCGAGCGAGTACGTCGACGGACCCACGCTGCGCCAGGCGGTGCGGCGCGACGGCCCGCACCGCGGCAGCGCGCTGGACCGCCTCGCCATCGCCTCGGCCACCGCGCTCGTGGCCATCCACGAGGCCGGAGTGGTGCACCGCGACCTCAAGCCCGCCAACGTGCTGCTCGGTCCGGACGGTCCCCGGGTCATCGACTTCGGCATCGCGCGCTCCACCGACGCCACCCTCACCCAGACGGGCTCGATCTCGGGTACGCCCGCCTACATGGCCCCCGAGCAGATCCGCGGCAGGGCCCTCGAGCCCGCGACCGACGTGTTCGCGTGGGCGGGAGTCATGGTCTACGCGGCGACGGGCGCCACCCCGTTCGGGAGCGACGGCACCGTCCACGACATCATCCACAGCGTGCTGCACGAGCCGCCCCGGCTCGACGGCGTGGCCGAACGGCTGCGGCCGCTGCTCGCGGCGTGCCTGGACAAGGACCCCGGCCGGCGCCCGACCGCCGTACAGGCGCTGAGCACGCTGATCGGCCGCGACCCGGCCGCGCTCGACAGCGCCGCGGTGACCGCCGTCCTGCACGACGGCTACAGCGCGGCCACCGAGGAGCGACCCCGCGTCGCCGACACCGCGACGTTCGCCCTGCCGGGTGCGGCGGCCGCGGCTGCGGCCGCCGGCGCCTCCGGGGCGCACGACGGCGATCCCGCGGCGGCCGGCGGCGCGGCAGAGATTGCGGGTCCCGGCGGGCAGCGGAGCGGCGCCGGTGCGGCGGACTCCGAGCGCGAAATCACGGCCGCCGACCCCGCTCTCCGGGAACCGGCCGGTCCCGCTTCCGGAGCGGCCGACGGCGGTTTCCCTACGCCCGAGGGCGCGGACTCCGCCTACCGCGATTCCACGGGCGGAGGCGGAGGGGGCTACCGCGAGCCCGCGGGCGGAGGGTCCGGACCGCCGGCGGGGCCTCCCGGCGACGGTCCGCGCGAGGCGGCCGGGCGCGGGCGCGGCCGCGGACGCAGGCGCGCCGAGTGGGGCGCGGCCGCCGCCCTGCTGCTGCTCGCACTCGGCCTCGCCGGCTGGCTGGCCTGGGACCTGCTGCCCGGCCTGGGGCCCGGGACCGCCGACCCCGCCCGCCAGGAGCTGCCGGAGGCCACGGCCTCCGAGTCGTCCTCCCCCGACGCACAGCCGTCGCAGGGAGAGCCCTCCGGGGGCTCGAACGGCACCGAGCAGCCCACCGGGCCGCCCGCGACCGGCTATCCGGAGCACGAGACCGATCCTCCGTCCACCTGGACCCCCGAGCCCACCGGCGACCACAGCCCCGAACCCCACCCCGAACCCGAGGACGACACGGAGGAGAGCGGGGACGGCGGCGACGCCGACGACACCGACCACGCCGCGGCCGATCCGCCCACCGATCCCTGAGAACCCGTCCCCACCCCCGGCGCGCGGGCCCGTGTCCGCGCCGGGGCGGGGCGCAGGTGAAGCGACCGCCGGTCGCCGGCGGGGGCGCATGGGGCGGTCACATGCGGGGCCCGCATGCAGGCCCGCATGCGGGCCCACATGCGGGCTCACATGGTGTAGCGACGCACGGTCTCCGGGTGGATGACGAGGCGGAGCAGGTCCGCGGCCAGCACGTCGGCGAGGTCGCCGGCGCGTGCGGGGTCGTCGAGATCCCAGTAGCGAGCGGCCAGGCGCCTGCACAGGTCGTGCGCTCCGTCGGGCTCGACCGCGGTGCGGCCGGCGACCGAAACCCACCGCTCGCGTTCCCCTACGGGCGCGGCGACGACGATTGAGGCGCGGGGGTCGCGGCGCAGGCGCCGCACCTTGAGCGATTCCGTCTCCGTGAACAGCTGGATCGCACCCTCGGCGGTGGCCTCGAACCACACCGGCCGGGGCTGCGGCGGGACCGGCCCCCCTGCCACGGTCAGGAACCCGTGCAGGGGGCGCCGGAGGAGGTCGAGGTCCTCCGGGGTCAGCGAACCGGCGTCGGTACTCATCAAAGCCCTTCCGATAGGCGGGTGCGAACGGATGCGGGGTCGTCGGCCGACAGCGCCCGCCCGCTCGGGCGGGGCGTCGAGGACGACGGCCGAGCGGCTCGGCCGCTGCGGCGCGACGCCCGGGGCGCGGTGGTGCCGTTGCCCATGACGCCGATTCAACACCCCCGGCGCCGGCGGAACCATGGGCCAGAAGCCGAACCGCCTGCGTATTCGTCTAACCTGGCTGAGGTGGACGTGTTCAGCGACCTGATCCGCGGGGTGCGGGCCCACGGCTCGTTGTTCGGCAGTTCGGCCCTGTCCCCGCCCTGGGCGCTGCACTTCGTGGACGGCGCGCCGCTGACCCTGTGCACCGTCCTCACCGGAGCGGGCTGGATCGTGCCGGAGGACCGTCCGCCCGAACCGCTTCGCGCCCGCGAGACGGTCGTCGTGCGCGGCCCCGCGACGTTCACCTTCGTCGACGAGGTCGGCACCCGGGCCGAGCCGGTCGCGTGCGGCGAGCACTGCGCGACGCCCGAGCAGGGCGGGACCCGGCACCGGCTCGGCTGGAACGACCGCGGCGGCGACGGTGACGGCCGCGGTCCCACGACCCTGATCGTCGGCGCCTATCCGGTGCACGGCGAGATCAGCCGCCGACTGCTCGACGCCCTGCCCGTCGTGCTGCGGGCCGACGCCGACGGCACGGGCGACGCCGTGCTGGACCACCTCGCCGCCGAGGTCGCCGTCGACACGCCGGGCCAGCAGGTGGTGCTCGACCGGTTGCTGGACTGGATGCTGGTCTGCACGCTGCGCGAGTGGTTCGACCGGCCCGGCGGCGAGCCCCCGGCCTGGTGGGCCGCCCAGCGGGACCCGGTGGTCGGCGAGGCTCTGCGCCTCCTGCACGCCGAGCCGGCGGCACCGTGGACGGTCGCCGCGCTCGCCGAGTGCACCGGGGTGTCGCGGTCGACCCTGGCCAAGCGGTTCGCCGACCTGGTCGGCGAACCTCCGCTGACCTACCTCACCCGCTGGCGCATGGCGCTGGCGGCGGACCTGCTGGTCGAGCGCGAGGCCGCGACCGTCGCGGCGATCGCCCGCACCGTGGGCTACTCCGACCCGTTCGGGTTCAGTGCGGCGTTCAAGCGGGTCCGGGGCGCCAACCCGAGCGAGTTCCGGCGCACCGCAGCCCCAGCTTCTGCGCGACCGGTGCGCCGTCCCACGGACGGCGGTCGCCCGGCCGAGGTGCCGGGTCCGCGACCGGGATAGCGGCTCCCCGGTGGCGGAGTTGTCAGCGGCTGTGCGCGGGCATCTGCGCCTACCGAAAGGAACGCCCCCGCGCCCGGCCCTCTCAGGGCGGGGGTCCGAATGCGCAAACCGGCGGGTCCGGCCGCGCGATTACCGATTCGCGTAGCTTAACCGAATTTCTCCATATATCGGGGATCGGTTCCGACGCGCGGGCTGTGGACAGGCCCGACCCGCGCTGTCCCCCATATGCCATGATCTCAATCGGACGCACGCGGCGGCCGCCCCTGCGGATCGGCGCTTGTACCCCGGTTCCGCATCACTCCAGGTCGCGCGGCGTGGGAGAGGCGGTCCTCACCGGCGGTCCGTTGAAAGGAAAACCGATGGTGCAGAAACTCAGCCGCAGGCTCGGGCTCCAGACGAACCCGGTCATCTTTTCCGTTTCGGCTGGATTGACCGTGGTGTTCGTCGTCGCATCGATCGCGTTCACCGACGCCATCGACGCGCTGTTCGGCTCCGCGTCGGCGTGGATCCTCACCAAACTCGGCTGGTTCTACATTCTCGGCGTCACGACGTTTCTGATCTTCCTGGTCGGGCTCGCGCTCACCCGATACGGCCGCGTGCGGCTGGGCGGCAAGGATCAGCGCCCGGAGTACGGCACGCTCACGTGGTTCGCCATGCTGTTCGCCGCGGGCATCGGCACCATCCTGATGTTCTGGGGCGTCGCCGAGCCGATCAGCCACTTCGCCGAGCCCCCGCAGGGCGACGTCAGGCCCCAGTCCGTTGCGGCCGCCGAGCAGGCCATGGCCTACACGCTCTACCACTTCGGCCTGCACACCTGGACCATCTTCTGCCTGCCGGCGCTGGCGTTCGCCTACTTCATCTACAAGCGCGGACTGCCGGTGCGGGTGAGCTCGATCTTCCACCCCTTCCTGGGCGACCGGATCAACGGCCCCATCGGACGCGTCATCGACATCACCGCCGTCATGGGCACGCTGTTCGGCGTCGCCGTCTCGCTGGGGCTGGGCACCCTGCAGATCAACAGCGGCCTGTCCGCACTGTTCGGCGTACCGGAGAGCAAGACCTCCCAGGTCGTCATCATCGCGGTGATCACCCTCATCGCCGTCACCTCGGTGTCGCTCGGGCTGGACAAGGGCGTGCGGCGGCTGTCCAACATCAACATCGTCATGGCGGTCGGGCTGCTGCTGTTCATCATCGTCACCGGCGCGCCGCTGTACCTGGTGCGCGGCGTCATCGAGAGCGTCGGCATCTACGCCAGCTGGCTGATCCCGCTCTCCTTCTGGAACGACACGTTCAGCCACAGCGGATGGCAGGGCGACTGGACCGTCTTCTACTGGGCGTGGACCATCACCTGGTCGCCGTTCGTGGGCATCTTCATCGCGCGCATCTCCAAGGGGCGCACGATCCGCCAGTTCATCTTCGGCGTGCTGGGGCTGCCCACCGCCTTCACCATCATCTGGTTCAGCGTCTTCGGGCTGTCGGCCTTCAACATCCAGATGAACGGCCCGGGCGGACTGGTCCACGCGGTGGTCGACCAGCAGGACATCCCGGGCGCGCTGTTCGCGTTCCTGGAGAACTACCCGCTGACCACACTGGTGTCGGGCTTCGCGGTGGTGATCGTGGCGATCTTCTTCACCACGTCGTCGGACTCGGCGTCGCTGGTGGTCGACATGCTCTGCTCGGGCAGCGAGACCGCGGGGCCCGTGCGCCAGCGGGTGTTCTGGGCGGTGACCGAGGGCGTCGTGGCGGCGACGCTGCTGGCGGCGACCGGGCAGAGCGGCCTGGACGCCCTGACCGAGGTGATCATCGTAGTGGGGCTGCCGTTCTTCGTGATCGGCTTTTTGATGATGGTCGCACTGGTGCGCGCGCTGACCACCGACTGCCGCCAGCCCAGGAGCCCGGAGATCGCACCGTAGCCGGCGACCGCACCCGCCTGCGCCGAACGGGCGCGGGCGGAGTCAGCTCGCCATGTTCCGCGCGGTGGCCGCGGCGCCGACCGTGCGCACCGCGGTGGTGAAGTCGGCCCAGGTGATCATGGGGCCGGTGTGCTCGGCGCCGTCGTGCTCGCCGACGGCGTCGAAGATGCTGGTGTAGCCGCGCTCGGCGTAGCCGGGACCGCCCTGGACGGGCAGTCGGCCCCACTCCTTGGTCAGCGCGGCCGCCAGGAAGAGGCCGCGGCCGTCAGGCCGTTCGAGGTCCGGCGAGACCACGCGGGCGGCGGTGCGGGGAAGGTCGCTCCGCGGGCCCTCGTCGTGCACCTCCAGGTGCAGCGCGCCCGAGACCAGGCCGACGAGGCTGATGAACACGGCGCCGCCCGGCTCGCCGGAGGCGCTGTGGCGGATGGCGTTGCCGAAGAACTCGCTGACGACGAGCTCGACCGCGTCGGCGACGTCCGGAAAGGGGCGCATACGCGTGCGCGCCCAGAGCCGGGCTTCACGGCATTCGTCAGGCGTCCCGGGGAATGTGCGGAACGCCTGCAGCGTGTAGATTCCGACGTCGTCGTCCACTCCGTCGACCTGGGCCATATCGGGCCACCGCCTTAGGGTGCTTGCCGTTCCTCGGGCCAGGGGGGACCAACCGCCCCGATCGGGCCGCCGGACCGTCGCACCGATAGGCCGGGAACGGTCCGCGCTCGCACCGGCCTTGGGCGGCGACCTGGTCGCACCAGCCCCAGAGGAACCACCATCCATCGCCGAATTCTGCCGCACCAGCGGCACTTCGACAACCTTCTCAGCAGATTGTATACACAATTGCGCCGGTTAAACGATCTTCACGGGATTTCCACCCCGATGACCTCCCGGCCTGCTGCAAGTCTAGTCGGGAGCGCTCCCAAACCCCAGAGTGTCCGGTAAAACTTGCCAGATGTCGGACATCGACCGAAATCGTGAGTCCTCTGAAAGTTTTCTCGACGCGAAGCGCGCCGACCGCGGCGCTAGCCTTTAGGCGCAGACCGGATCCCGACCGGCCACGGGAGCAGCGATGCCAGTTCCGCTCGTCATCGACACCGACACCGCCCAGGACGACTGCGTCGCCCTGCTGGTCGGGCTGCTGGACGACGAGGCCGACCTGCGGGCCGTCACGACGGTCGCGGGCAACGTCGGGTTCGAGCGCCAAATCCGCAACGCCTTCCTCACCCTCAACGCTGCGGGCCGGCTGGGCGAGGTGCCGGTGCACGCGGGCTGCCGGCGACCGCTGATGCGCCCCTGGGTCAGCGCAGAGAACGTGCACGGCGACGGGGCCGGCGGCCTTTCGACCGACGTCTCCGACCTGTCGGTCGCGGACGAGCACGCCGTGGACGCGCTGGTGCGGCTGGCCGCCGAGAACCCCGGCGAGCTCTCGGTCGCGGCGATCGGCCCGCTGACCAACATCGCCTCCGCCGCTCTCAAGGACCCCTCGTTCGCCGCGAACGTGCAGACCCTCTACATCATGGGCGGCTCCAACAACGGGCGCGGCAACATCACCCCGGCGGCCGAGTTCAACTTCTACGTCGACCCGGAGGCCGCGAAGGCGGTGCTCGCGGCGGGCTTCGAGACGGTCGTGGTGCCCTGGCACCCCCTCACCCTGGAGCGGGCGGTGTTCGGCCCGGCCCAGCTCGCCCGGATCGCCGAGCTGGGCACACCGCTGGCGCGGTTCTTCACCCGCATCTGCGGGCCGACCCTGGAGTTCGACCGCAGCGTGGGCATCGACGGCACGACCCACCCGGATTCGCTGACCGCGGCGCTGCTGCTGCACCCCGAACTGGTGCGGGCCAGCGCCCGCTACAACGTCGATGTGGAGACGAGCGGCGAGATCACCCGCGGATACTCGGCCATGTCGTGGGGCGTGCACGGCCTGGAGCCCAACGCCACGGTCGTGGAGGACGTCGACGCCCAAGAGTTCTTCGACTACCTGACGGGGCTCCTCTCCCGCCCGGTGAAGCCCCGGCGGCCCATCGCGGGCCTGGAGTAGGGCGCTCGGCGCCGCCCCGCCGCGGCCGCGCGCTCTTAGTGCACGCGCACCGCGAGGCCCTCGTAGTCGACCACGACTCCGTCGCGGTCCACCGAGAGCACGAAGGCCCCGAAGGCGGTGTCGCGGTACTCGTAGCGATCGCGGCCCTCGCTGGGGTACAGCCGGGTGTAGCGCTGGCCGAGCCGCCGCACCCGCAGGCTCGGCACGTCGACCCACACCGCCGAGATGTCGCGGTACTCGCCCGGGCGCAGCCCCAGCCGCCGGATCGGCAGGGTGTTGGTCAGCGGGGTGGCGGCGACGTCGATGTCCGCGCAGCCGTCGAGCTCGGGCACGCGCACCCCGTCCACCGACCAGCCGCCGGCCTGCCGCGCCAGCTCGACGGCGCTCGCTCCGCCGGAGGAGAGGACCTCCACCCGTGCGCTGCGGCTCGACCAGGCGAGGTCGGCGTGCACGGTGACGCGGGTGGAGAAGCGGTCGCCGCCGTCGGCGACCGTCTCGCCCGCCTCCAGCCGGTACCCGCCCGGTTCGGCGAGTACCGCGCCGACCCCGAGTCCGGCCGAGACGTCGACCCGCGACCAGGCGACCGGATCTGCGGTTGTGGAGGACATACAACCGTTTTACCGGTACGCCCGGTTACACGCCAGAGCCCGGCTGTCATGGCGGAGCCGACACGGCCGGGACCAGCGCCGCGCCGCTTCCGCCCGCCCACGGCAGAACGACGGCGGCCGCACACGCCGGGAGGGGCGTGTGCGGCCGCCGTCAGCGGTCGCTCCGTGCGCGGACTAGCGCTGGGCGGACGCGGTGCCGGGGGAGGAGAACTCAAGCTCGACCCGGTCGAAGTCGGCCTCCATCTCGGGCGTGGCACGGCCGACGTACTGGAAGACGAAGATGCCGATCAGGCTGACGACCACCGCCGGAACCATCGCGTACAGACCGGTGCCGAAGGCGTCGATCGAGAGGGGACCCAGGTGGACGCCGTCGTTGTCGAGCACGTCCCACAGGATGGCGGTCACGCCGCCGCCGATCATGCCGGCCAGCGCGGCGGCGCGGTTCATGTTGCGCCAGTACAGGGACAGCAGGATGACGGGGCCGAACCCGGCGCCGAACCCGGCCCAGGCGTAGCTGACCAGGCCCATGATGGTGTTGTTGCCCGACAGGGCGATGGCGGCGGCCACGACCGCGATCGCGATGACCGCGCAGCGGCTCGTCCACACCAGCGCCATCGTCGAGACGCGGCCCCGCAGGAACAGCCGGAAGCCGTCCTCGGTGACGGCCGACGCGCCGACCAGCAGCTGGGAGTCGGCGGTGCTCATCACCGCGGCCAGGATCGCCGCAAGCAGCAGACCGGCCACCCACGGGCTGAGCAGGGCCTGGATGAGCTGGGCGAAGACCTGCTCCGGGTCGTTCAGCGGGGTCTGGAAGTACACGGCGCCGGTGAAGCCGAGGACCAGCGCCATGAACATCGCGCTGAAGGCCCAGGTGACGCTGATAGCGCCGGCCTTGCGGACGTCCGTGGCCGCGCGGATGCCCATGAACCGGGCGAGGATGTGCGGCTGGCCGAGGTAGCCGATGCCCCAGGCCAGGCCCGAGATGATGACGATCGGCGCCAGCGCGTCGCCCATGCTGCCCTCGACGCCGCCGAGGACGTCGGCGATGCTCCCGGCCTCACGGGCCGGGTCGGAGGTGATCGCGACGATGCCCACGATCGGGACGATGAGCAGCGCGATCCACATCATCGCGGCCTGGACCACGTCGGTGAGGCTCACGGCGAGGAAGCCGCCGAGGAAGGTGTAGAGGACCACGATGGACACGCCGACGACGATCGCGAGGGCGCTGGGCATCCCGAAGACCTGGTTGAACAGGCCACCCATCGCCACGAGCCCGGAAGCCACGTAGAAGAGGTAGAACACCAGGATCAGCACCGCCGACACCAGGCGCAGCACGCCGCTGCGGTCGGCGAAGCGGTTCTCGAGGTAGGAGGACAGCGTCAGCGAGTCGGAGTCGCCGCCGCTGCGGGCGTCGGTGACGCGCTCGGTGTAGACGCGCAGGCGCCCGGCGATCAGCCACCAGCTGGCGGCGAAACCGATACCCAGTCCGACCGCGATCCAGGCCTCACCCAGGCCCGAGAGGTAGATGGCGCCGGGCAGGCCGAGCAGCAGCCAGGCGCTGAAGTCGCTCGCGTTGGCGCTCAGGGCGGCGACCCAGCTGTTGAGCTTCCGGCCGCCGAGCACGAAGTCCGACTGCGACCTCGTGCGGTTGTACACCCCGATCCCGATCGCGATCATGACGACGAAATACGCGGCGAACGTGGCGATCGACGCCAGCATCGACGTATCCATCGGCGCTCCCTTCTGTGCTGGCCGGTCGTCGGGCAATGCATGGATACTCCCGGTCGATCGCGGTTGCGGGCAATGACCGATATGGAAGTGAGGACGCCTTCGATACCGCGCCGAGTCCTGCGCACGGCACACTTGTCCGATTGCCGCAAGGCGCCGGGCCGCGATTGTCTGATCGCACATGGATCGTCCGAGACCTCGTCGGATCGGACACGGCGGGCGCCGACCGTTCGGCACCGGCCGTTGACCCCCGCATACGTCTGTGACCGGCAACGCCACCGGCCGCCCGGTGCGGGCGCCAGAGGGCGGGCCCAGCCCCCGCAACGGGCGGGGCCGCGGGGGCCGGCGCGGACCCGGGAACGGGGCCGGGAAAACGACGGGCCGCCACCGGGGGCCGGATGGTAGGACGGGGGGCATGAGCCTCCTGCACGTCTTCGACATGGACGGGACCCTCATCCGCGGCACCAGCGCAGCGGTACAGGTCGCGCGCATCTGCGGCACCGAGGCGGAGCTGCTCGACCTGGAGCGCGCGTTCAGCGCCGGGGAGATCGACACCACGGCCTTCTCGGCGACCCTGCACGCCCTGTGGTCGGAGCTCACCGAGGACCACGTCGAGGAGGCGTTCTCCGGCGCGCCCTTCCTCGACGGGATCGCCGAGGTGTGCGCCGACATCCGGGAGCGCGGCGAGCACTCGATCGTGATCACGCTCTCCCCGGACTTCTTCGCCCGGCGGCTGCTCGGCTTCGGGTTCGACGAGGTCGCGGCGTCCCGCTTCCCGCCCCTGCCGTTCACCCGCCCGCTCGACCCCGACGCGGTCCTCGTGCCGCAGGACAAGGTCCGCATCGTCGAGGAGGCCCGGACCTCGGCCGGGCTCCCCCTCCACAACTGCGTGGCCTACGGCGACTCGATGTCCGACGCCCCGCTCTTCGGCCATGTCGCCCACAGTGTCGCGGTCAACGCCGACCACCACCTGGCCGGGATCGCCCGAGCGGAGTACCGCGGCACAAGCCTGCTCGACGCCTACAGCCGCGGCCGCGAACTCGCCGGAGCGGCCTGACGCGGGCGCTCCGAGCGCACAGCCGCAGCACGCGCGCGGCCGCCGCAGCGCGCAGGAGCGCCACCCCGAGGACCGCCGCGGCGACCGCACCCAGCGGGCCGGCCGCGTCGGGCTGCCACAGCCCGACACGGCGCAGGTCGGCCACGCCCGTCGCGGAACGCGGTAGGGGCACGGCCACCGACCAGGCCGCCACGACTCCGCCGAGGGCCCCGGTGGCCGCCGCGACGGCGCTTCGCCGCCGAGTGGGCCCGCCTGCGCCGAGGGCGCGTCGGCGCGCGGCACCATCGCGGTCGTGCCCCACTCCGCCCTCCGCGAACCGCTTCCCCTCGACGACGAGCGGCGCTCGGAGTACCGCGTGATGCAGGCCTTCGGCGGGCGCTCACTGGAGAATCCAGGCCTGGCCGAGATCGCTGCGGCCGCCTCGGCCCGGCTGCGCGGGGAGATCGCGACCGCGGTGACCGACGGCTCGGAGTGCGGCCAGGTCGAGCCCGGCATCGACCGCCCGCGGCCCCGGCCGACCGGTCCGGGCCGGCGTCGGCGGCCCGGCCTCACGGACTCCTGGGCACCGGGTGACCGCCGATCGACAGCGACCGAGCCCCGTTGATCTTGTAGCCAGCGCGAAGGAAAGCGACTTCCGATCTCGATGGCTACAAGATCGGCGATGGTGTGCCGGCTGCAGCCGCGTGGCCGCCCGGTCGCCCGGCGGTCGCTCAGCGGCCGTCGGGGTGGTCGTGCTGGTTCCAGTCGTCGAGCAGGCGGTCGAAGGCGTCCTCGCCGAGTCCCAGGTCCATCCGGATGCGGAACCTGGCGCGCAGCAGCTCCAGCAGCAGGTCGTGGATGTAGGACGACACGTCCTGGTGGCGGAAGCGCTCGATGCCCAGGGTCGCCCAGGTCTGGGCGCCGCCGAGGTCGCCGTGGGCCTGGAGGGTCTCGGCGATGTGGATGAACGTGGGCAGGTTGCGCGGACCCTCGGTGCGCAGCCGCTCCAGTTGGGAGTAGGCGGCGTCGATCATGTCCAGCTCCAGCAGGGCGCCGGCCTGCAGCGCGCGGGCGTCGACGATCGTCGTCCCGCCGTCGTCGATGGCGCGCTGGTAGGCGGCCGAGGCCCGTTCGAACTCCTGGGCCATCTCCCACTGCTCGCCGGCGCGCACGAAGACCTCGGCGCGCGAGATCTCGCTGTCGGAGTCGACGCTGTTGGCCAGGCCGAGGAGCTCCAGTGCGACGTCGACATGGTCGCCGGACTGGACGGCACGGAATTCCAGCCGGTCGAGATCGGCCGTCGTCACACGGGTCACTGCCACCCTCCCTCGCTCCCCAACATCATCGCTGCACGGTGGGCGCGCCCGCCGCTCACCCCCGGGCCGCGCGTTCCAGCGCACCCCAGAACCCCTGCCGCAGGGCCTCGCGGACCTCGTCGCGCAGCAGGAAGTCGATCGGCAGCGCCGATCCCTGCAGCAGGCGCGCCTCCAGGTCGGAGGGCATCCGCGGGCGGCGCACCAGGACCGCCTCCATCCACAGCGCGGGGGCGTCGCGGGCGATCGACTCCGCGAAGTCGTGCCCTTCCCGGCGCGCGACGTTCACAGCGTCGTCCATCGAGTGCGACGATCCTCCGGGCGGAGGCGGCCCCACGCTGGGCGTGGGGTCGGTGTACGGGCCGTGCTGGAGGCGGTGGTCGGGCTGGGGGCCAGTACCCGCGGCGGAACCTGACCGGGTTCCGCCGGGGCTCCCGAACCGGGAGTCAACTTCCGTACTGGCCCCAAAAGTAGGGTTTGGCCCGGTGTTACCTCCGAACCCCGGGTTCTCGCCGGTGTTCGGCCCGTACCGGGGATCCGGTGCGGGCGGTGGCGTGTTCCGGGCGGGCGGGTTCTCCCGGTCGTACCCGTGGCCGCTCATCGAGGGGTGGCCGCCCGTGGGATGGCCCGGGACGGGGTGCCCCCCGGTCGGGTGGGGCTGCTGCGGGGGGTGGCCCCCGGTCGGCGGCCCCGGCTGGTGCTGCGGAGGCGCCTGGCGCGCCTGCGGCGGTCCGTAGGGGTTCTGTGCGCCGTGCATGCCCGGGTGCGGACCGGTGTTGGCGGGCATCCCGTAGCCCGGGTCGCCCCCCGGCTGCTGGCCGCCCGCCATACTGCTGTGCGCGCCGGTCCCGCCCATGTGCGGAGGCGTCTGCCCGCCCGACGGGAAGCCGTTGGCGTCGATCGGGCCCGAGGGCGAGCGCTGCGGATCGACGCCGCCCGCACCCTGCGGCGCGAGGTGGTCGCCGCCGCGCTGCTGGGCGATGCTCTGCTGCATCGCACGCAGCTGGTCCATGGCGCTGCCGGTCATGGCCGGCTGCCCGCCGGTACCGGCGAAGGCGGGCTCGTAGCCGCCCGACGGCGCCGCGGCGGGCTCTACCCGGCCCGGCTGCGGTTTGGCGGCCACCGGGCGCCGCGGCATCTCCGGCGGACTGTGCGAGCGCCCGTTGCTCAGCGGCGCCGTGGTCTCGGCCGCGTCGTCCTCTCCCGCGCCCGCCAGCAATGTGACGTGCGGGCGCAGGTGGCCCGCGCCGATCTCGATCAGGTCGTCGCACTCGCGGCGCAGGGACCGCGAGATCGTCCAGTTGCCCTCGACCGAGATGTGCACGGCGGTGACGCGGACGCCGAGGTCCTGGACGTCCGAAACCACCTGGGCCATGTCCTCGTCACCGCTGACGAGGACCGCCTCGCACAGCACCCCCGTGCGTGCGAGCGTGGTCAGGTCCCGCTGGACGTAGCTCTCGACGCCCTCCCGTCTGCCGGGACGGATGCGCGCGGCTCTGAACTTGATGCCGGGGATGTCCGCGATTCCGTCCTGCTCCTGGGTGCGGCGGCCGTCGGCGGTCGCCTCGTACCAGTAGCAGCGCAACAGCGGGAGCTGCGTGCGGTCGCGTGCCACTTCGTTGAGGAGTTGCACGAGTCCCGCGTAGTCCCATGACACGGAATCGCGGTTGCGGGTTCCGTGCACTGCCATCGCACCGTCGGCGAGGAGGTAGCCGGCGTCTACGAATAGCGCGCAGCGATCCACGCGACACCGCCCCTTCCCGTTGGTTGGTCTGCCGGGGCGATTACCACGCTCCCGGTCCTGTCGGCGTCCGGCGCTGAGCCGTTGGACAGGCCGGGCCACAGCCTAGCCAAGTCTGCGCGGCTTTGTATGCCGCCTCGCCACCGGCCGCCGCTCCCCGGCCCCATGTCGCCCCAGGCAGGCGGTGCGGCGTGGCCCGCGACCGTGCGGGCGGGCCGGACCGCCCGAGCGGCGGACGGGCTGTGCACGGCGTACGGCCGGTCCGCTCCGGCGCGCGCCGGCCCCTGCAGCGGACCGGCCGGCGAGGCAGTGCCCGCCGCGGCGGAGAAACCGGCGCTCTGACTGCTCTGACCTGGGCGGAAGCCGCCGGGCGGGCCGCCCTTGCCCAGGCCGGGCGGGTGCGCCGGCGGTCCGCCGCCGGGGGCGCCTCCGGGCGGCGCGGGCCGCCCTGCCCCGGGAGGCGGGGCGGCGGGCGGCTGCCCCGCGCCCGGCGGATCGAACTGGGGCGGGTCGAACGGCGGAGGCTCCGCGGGCGGGTTCCCGAGACCGGGCGGGTCGAAGTGCGGCGGCTCGGGCGCCTCCGGCGGGCCCGGCGGGTTCGGCGGGTTCGGAGCTTCGGGGGCGTCCGGGACGTCCGGCGGCGGAGCCGGGGCCTCCGGCGCCTCCGGCGGCCCGGGCCCCTCCGGCGGCGCCTCGGACTTCTCCTCAGGCGGCGGCGCGCTCGCGTTGACCTCCCGCCGCGGCGGGTCGTCGGCCGGGTCCGGCGGGTCCGGCTGCTCGGCGCTGTCGGGCGGATCGCCGGCGGGCGGCGGAGCCGGCGGCTCGGGCGCGGGAGGCTGCTCCTCCGTCGCGGGCGGCGCGGCAACGGCGGGCGGGGCCTCCGGCGGGTCCATCGGCTCCTCGGCGCTCACCAGCGCGAAGGCGACGGCGGCCACCGCCGCCGTGACGGCTCCGCCGCCGGCCGTGGCCTGCTGCACCCGCTTGGGCATCCGCTGCCACCATCCGGCGACTCCGGCCGGGATTCCGCCCGCCGCGGCGAGGTAGCCCGCCGCGGCCGGGCCGGCCACCAGCGGCAGCACGATCCCCCGCAGGCCGACGTTGACGTCCATCAGCTCGGCGTAGACCTCGCGGCAGGTTCCGCAGCCGTCGAGGTGCCGGTCGACGTCGGCGGTGTCGCGCTTGGCGAGCCCGCCCCGCACGTAGGCGCCGAGTCTGCTGACCGCCGGACGGCAGGCCTCGGCGGCGCCCCCGGCGAGGTGCATCTGCAGGTACGCCTGGCGCAGCCCTTCGCGCGCCCGGTAGGCCAGCGCCGCGACGCTGTTGGGGTTCATACCGAGGCTGGTGGCGGCCTCCGCCGGTTTGACCCCCTCGATCTCGGTGTACCAGAGCACCGCCTGCCAGCGCTCGGGCAGCGACAGGTAGGCGCGGGCGATCAGCGAGCGCTCCAGTCCGGCCAGCGCCGGGTCGACGAACGGCTCGCCGGAGTCGAAGACGTCCATGTCGTCGGTGACGACCTGCTTCTTCTCGCCGCGGAACCGGTCGTAGACGACGTGGCGCACGGCGGTAAGCAGGTACGGGCGGAAGCCGTCGGCCGGCCCTCCGCCGCGCCCCAGCAGCGCGAGTACGCGCGCGAAGGTCTCGGCGACGGCGTCGTCGACCTCGCTCTCGCTGCGCACCAACTGGCGGGCGAGGCCGCGGGCTGCGCCGACGTGGCGGGTGTAGAGCTCCTCGAAGGCCTCGTTGTCGCCTTCGCGAACCCGCGTCAGCAGCTCACCGTCACCGACGAGCAACTCCGTGTCCTCGACGTGGGGTTCGGTCATGCGCCGCCCTTCTGCTCTGCGGTCCGCAGTGTGTGGTTCCCGCCCCGGTTCGGCCGTGTTCGGCGGGGCTGACAGGTCGTGCGGGCTCCTGCTGGAGGGGGCGATCCGAGGGGATGGCGCGGGCGCAGGAGCCCTTCCGCAAAAAATGTTCCCGCACTCGCGTCATGACCGCCACCCAAGTCCGTGATTAAGCGTGAAGGCGCTGAGGCGCCGTGCACCGGACGACGGGAGCAGAGCACCGATGTGGGGATGCGACACCGGCGGCTTCGAGCTGTGCGACGGCCTGACGACGGGCCGGCGGCTGCGCGAGGTGTGGGGTAGGCGCAGCCGCGAGCGGCGGGCCGAGCCGCACGAGGACTGGTGGACACCGGCCGTCGACGCCGTCTGCACCGCGGTCGTCGAGGGGAAGGGGCTGGCCGAGGCCTGCGGGCGGCTCGGACAGGCCCGGGCGCGCGCGGGCACGACCATCAGCGGTGCGCTCGACGACCTCGCGGCCCTCTTCGACGCACTGGGCGACGCCCAGCCTCCGTTCGACATGGTCACCGCCCTGGCGGCGGGGTGGGAGGACGGCGGCCGCTCCCGCGAGGACTGCCGCGACCCGCTGACCGGGCTGGCCAACGCCGCCTACCTGCGCACCAGGATCAGCGAGCTGTACCGGGGCGCGCCGCATCCCGCGGCGGGCGGACCGGCGGCGCACCGGCTGGTCGCCGTGGCGCTGCCCGAAGGGCTGGACCCCTGGCGGCGCACGGCGCGGCTGATCGTGCTCGGCCACGAGCTGGGCCGGTTCTTCGCCCGGGGCGAGTCGCTGGCCCTGGTCGGCCGCAGCAGGATAGCGGCGCTCGCTCCCGCGGACGCGGAGCTGCGGGAGCGGCTGCCGCGGCTGCACGCGGTTGCGCGGGACGAGCACGGCGCCCGCGTGTGGAGCCTGGCGCTGCCTCCGACCTGCGCATCGGCCCTGGCGATGGTGCAGGACCTGGGGAGACGGACGACCGACGACACCGACTGACCGCCAACAACCAACAACCGGCCACCGGCCACCGACCACCGACCACCGACCACCGACCACCGACAGATCAGACGATTCCCGACGCCGCCGGAGCGCGCGGCTTCGCCAGAGGGGGGCGGGGCCCGCAGCCGGCGGCCCGCCGGCCGAGAACGCGCCCGTTGAGGGGCGGGCGCCACCGGCCGGCGTGTGCCGGAGCTCACGGCTCCGGCTCAGCCACCGGCATGGCGGCGGTCTTCTGGCCCCGAGGAGAGGGCGGCCGCACACGCCGGCCGGCGGCTGGGGGCGCATCGGCGCCCCCAGGAGGCGCGTCCGCATGGGGAGGCGGGCGCGCCTCCGCATCCGCTTCGGCGGAGCCGAGCCGCGGCGGCGCACGGAGGGGGGCGCCGCCGCGGCACCGGGTCGACGCCGGTCCGGCCCTCGCCCGGGCCCCGCCCGGTTCCGGGCACCCGAATGCCGCGACGGCGGCGCGTCGGAAACGGCGCGGCGTGCCCTCGGCGCCCCCGGATGCGGCGGGTTACGCGGGCGCATCCGGGCGGCGGCACTCCCGGCGGTTCCGGTCGTGGGCCGTGCCCGCGGAGCCCGCGCACTCCGCCCGTTCGCGCTCGCGCCCGCCGGTCCCCGGCGATCCCCCGCAGCGGACTCAGAGCATGCTCAGCAGCTCCAGCAGGCCTGCGGCCAGCGCCTCGTCGCCGGCGTCCCCCTCGGGGGCGCCGGCATCGCCGCGGTCCAGAACAGGCCAGCCGCGCAGCCCTGCGAGCCGCGCGCAGGCGGCCGGTCCGCCGCCGGTGAGCAGGTAGCCGCAGGGCGCGTCGGGCCAGTCCGCGGCCATGGGCAGCGCCTCGGTGTAGAACTCCGCCGGCCGCTCGCGCTCGGCGCCCGCCGCACCGGGATCGGGGACTCCGTCGCCGAGCTGGGCGGCACGCAGCTCGGCGCGGGAGTGCGAGCCGTGCTGGGGCAGCAGCGAGTCGGCGATCAGGTACGCGGCCACCGGGCGGTGGGCCGCGCGCTGGGCGGCGCCGATCTGCGGCAGCAGCGGCCCGGCCGCACCGCGGGCCGCCAGCACGACCGGCGAGGGCGGCGCGAGCCTGCGGATCTCCAGCGCGGCGCGGGCGATGTAGCGGGCGGCGTAGGGCGGCCCGTCGTCGTCGGTGATCTCGGCCAGGTCAGCGTGCGCGCCGCGGTCGCGCAGGGCGTCGCGCACGCCCCGCAGCCGCGCGGGGTACTCCAGTGGGCTGTGCAGCAGGATGAGGCCGGGGCTGTCGGTGTTCAGGGCCGGGTCTCCTCGACGAGCCAGGCGAGATAGCCGGGGTTGCCGCCCTCGACGGGTACGGCGATGATCTCGGGGACGTCGTAGCGGTGCACCGACCGCAGGTGCTCGACGAGGTCGGGCAGGCGGTCCCGCGCGGTCTTCATCACCACGCGCCACTCCCGGTCCGCGCAGATCTCGCCCTCCCACCGGTAGTAGCTGGTGATGGGCTCCTCGACCTGGGCGCAGGCGACCAGGCGCCGGTCGACCACCGAGCGCGCGAGGTCGTCGGCGGATTCGCGGGTGTCGCTGGTGGTCTCGACGCGCACGTGCGCGTCCGCGTGCTCGCGCTCTTCAGCCATCGCTCGGCTCCGATCCGCTGCTCGGCTGCTGGCCGCCGCGGGCGCGGGCGGGCCCGTGCGCTCCGAGCGGTGGCCGGCGCACCCTAGGCTCGGTGATCATGAGCGACCGCGACGAACTCCTTCGACACATCAACGATAAAGCCGTCGTGCACGGCCGGGTCACGCTCTCCTCCGGCCAGGAGGCCGACTACTACGTGGACCTGCGGAGGGTGACCCTCGACGGCGAGAGTGCGCCGCTGGTGGGCCGGACGCTGCTGGAGGCCACCGCCGACCTGGGCTACGACGCGGTGGGAGGTCTGACCCTGGGCGCCGACCCGGTCGGGACCGCGATGCTGCACGCCGCGGCCGCGCAGGGGCGGCGGCTGGACTCCTTCGTGGTGCGCAAGGAGGGCAAGGCGCACGGGCTGCAGCGCCGGATCGAGGGGCCGGATGTGGCCGGTCGCCGGGTGCTGGCGGTGGAGGACACCTCCACGACGGGCGGTTCGGTGCTCACGGCGGTCGCGGCGCTGCGCGAGGCGGGGGCCGAGGTCGTGGGAGTCGCGGTCATCGTCGACCGGGGTGCACGGGCGCGCGTGGAAGCGGAGGGGCTCGACTACCGGACGGTGTTCCGGCCGGAGGAGCTGGACGTCTGAGCGCGCGGGCGGCACAGGCGGAGCGCCCGGCCCGCGGTCTGTGCCGGGTGAGCGCTCAGGGCTGGACGGCGAAGCTGTAGCCGGGGTCCTCGCCGGCGACGTCCCGGCGCTCGCCGTGGACGTAGACCTCGACCTCGCTCGGCCGGCCGATGGTCACGCTGAGGGTGCGCTCCTCGGTGAAGCTCAGGTACTCGTCGGTCCGCAGGGTAGTGTCGGCGAGGACGTCGCCGCCGGGTACGGTCACCACCACTTCGCTGGACTCGCCGACCGCCCTGATGTACAGGGTGCCGGTCTGCATCTCCTCGGCCTGGGCGTCGGCGGTGGTGCCCGCCGCGCCTTCGGGTACGGCGGCGGCGTCGCTCCCGGAGGGCAGCGACTTGTACAGGAAGAATCCGCCGAGGATCACGAGAGTGATGAACAGCACGATCACTCCGCCGATGGCCACCATCTGGGCGATGCCTCGCGGATCGTTGCGATGTCGTCCCACGCTGCTGAATGTAGCGTGTATCACCGCGGACATTCGACGGTAGGACGCCAGATATATGTCCGAATCGCGCCCCTGCTCTCCGTTCAAGCCGTCGAAAACACGTAGGGTGACCGGTCTCGACGATCGGCGCACGTGCGGGCGCGGCCGCCGGAACCGGGGTGGCCGCGCGGCGGTGCACGGCCGCCGGTTTGGTCTAGACCTTTCGTTCCGACGCCGACTTCGCGATACTTGCTCCGGCAACCCACTGGGTATTTCCGCACAAGAGGCGGTTCCGCGGAGACAGCCGGGGCCGCTCGTAAGACACTCCAGGCCAACCAGGGAGTCAACACCATGCCTATCGCTACCCCAGAGGTCTACACGGAGATGCTGGGCCGCGCGAAGTCGCAGGGCTTCGCCTACCCGGCCATCAACGTGACCTCCAGCCAGACCCTCCACGCCGCGCTGCGCGGCTTCGCGGAGGCCGAGAGCGACGGCATCATCCAGGTGTCCACCGGCGGCGCGGAGTTCCTGTCCGGCGCGACCGTCAAGGACATGGTCACGGGGTCGATCGCCTTCGCCGAGTACGCCCGCATCGTCGCCGAGAAGTACTCCGTCAACATCGCCCTGCACACCGACCACTGCCCCAAGGACAAGCTCGACGGCTTCGTCCGGCCGCTGCTGCGCGAGTCCTCCGAGCGCGTGGCCAAGGGGCAGCAGCCGCTGTTCCAGTCGCACATGTGGGACGGCTCGGCCGTGGAGCTGGAGGAGAACCTGGAGATCGCCCAGGAACTGCTGGCCGCGTCCAACGCCGCGCGGACCATCCTGGAGATCGAGGTCGGCGTGGTCGGCGGCGAAGAGGACGGCGTCGTCGGCGAGATCAACGAGAAGCTCTACACCACACCCGGCGACGCGCTGCGCACCGCCGAGGTGCTGGGCACCGGCGACAAGGGCTACTACATGACCGCCCTCACCTTCGGCAACGTGCACGGCGTCTACAAGCCCGGGCACGTCAAGCTGCGCCCCGAGGTCCTCAAGGAGGCCCAGGAGGCCGTGTCCGAGAAGTACGGCAAGACCAAGCCCTTCGACTTCGTCTTCCACGGCGGTTCCGGGTCTACCCTTGACGAGATCCACGCGGCCATCGACTACGGCGTCGTGAAGATGAACCTCGACACCGACACCCAGTACGCCTTCACCCGGCCCATCGCGGACCACATGCTCAAGAACTACGACGGCGTGCTGAAGGTCGACGGCGACGTGGGCAACAAGAAGTCCTACGACCCGCGCGCCTACGGCAAGGCGGCCGAGGCCGGCATGGCCGCGCGCGTGGTCGAGGGCTGCCGACAGCTGAAGTCCGCGGGCAACAAGATGAAGTAGCGCCCGCCCCAGGCCGGTCCCTGGTTCCCCACGAACCGGGGGCCAGCGCGTGCCCGGTCGCCACACTTCCATGGGCGGACGCGGGCGGCCGGGCACGCCATCAGGCGGGGCGGCGCTGGCAGGATGGAGGCATGGACCTGCAACAGAACCTGCTCGGCGAGCCGCCCGCCACTCACCTGAACGAGACCCCCGAAGCCGCCGAGGCGCTGGCCGCGGGCACCGACCCGGCCGAGGTCGCCGCCCGCTTCCCCGCCTACTCGGCGGCGTGGGCCGCCCTGGCCGAACGCGCCTTCGAGGCCGGCGAGGACGTCGCCGCCTACGCCTACGCGCGCACCGGCTACCACCGCGGGCTCGACCAGCTGCGCGGAGCCGGGTGGAAGGGCCACGGCCCCATCCCGTGGGAGCACGGGCCCAACCGCGGCTTCCTGCGCGCCCTGCACATGCTCGCCTCCGCGGCCGAGGCCATCGGCGAGACCGAGGAGGCCCGGCGCTGCTCGACCTTCCTGCGCGAGAGCAGCGCGACCGCCGCCGAGGCGCTGAACGCCTAGCGCGCCGGGCCGGGGCCACCGGTGGTGGCCGACACCCCTCCGGCGCCCCGGCCGGGCGGCGCGCCGACGCCGCTGCTCACCGCCCCCGTACGGGGGATCGTCCCTTAACGCCTCAGCACGGGTCGTGTACGCTCAATGCGCAAGGGCCCCTGTCGCTTGCTTGCGCCAGGGGCTTGCTCATGTGCGGTGCACGCGACCATCCACGCTCGGTCGAACGAATGAAGAGGTAGACCCGGATGCCGGCGATCACGCTCGTTGGAGCCCAGTGGGGAGACGAGGGCAAGGGTAAGGCCACCGACCTGGTCGGCAACCGGGTCGACTACGTGGTGCGCTACCAGGGAGGCAACAACGCGGGGCACACGGTGGTGATCGGCGACCAGAAGTACGCCCTGCACCTGCTCCCCTCGGGCATCCTCTCCCCCGACGTGGTTCCGGTCATCGCCAACGGCGTCGTGATCGACCCGGCGGTGCTCTTCGAAGAGCTGCGCGGCCTGCGCGAACGCGGCGTCAGCACCGAGCGCCTGCTCGTCTCGGCCAACGCGCACATGATCATGCCTTACCACCGGGCCCTGGACAAGGTCACCGAGCGATTCCTGGGCAAGGGCCGCATCGGAACCACCGGCCGCGGCATCGGCCCCACCTACGCCGACAAGATCTCGCGCACCGGCATCCGCGTGCAGGACATGTTCGACCCCAAGATCCTGCGCCAGAAGCTCGAACTCGCGCTGAACGACAAGAACCAGGTGCTCACCAAGGTCTTCAACCGGCGCGGCGTGGAGCTGGACCAGGTCTTCGACGAGTACATGGGCTACGCCGACGAGCTGCGCCCCTTCGTCGCCGACACCTCCCTGGAGCTCAACCGGGCGCTGGACGCCGGCAAGACCGTCTACCTGGAGGGCTCCCAGGGCACGCTGCTGGACATCGACCACGGCACCTACCCGTTCGTGACGTCCTCCTCGCCGACCGCCGGCGGGGCGTGCTCCGGGGCGGGCCTGGGCCCTACGCGCATCACCAAGGTCGTGGGCATCGTCAAGGCCTACACCACCCGCGTGGGCTCCGGCCCCTTCCCCACCGAGCTGCACGACGAATGGGGCGACTGGCTGCGCCAGAAGGGCGGCGAGTACGGCGTGACCACCGGGCGCAACCGGCGCTGCGGCTGGTTCGACGCGCCCATCGCCCGCTACGCCACCCGCATCAACGGCATCACCGACTTCTTCCTGACCAAGCTCGACGTGCTGTCGGGACTGGAGCGCATCCCGGTGTGCGTGGGGTATGAGGCCAACGGCACCCGCCACGACGAGATCCCGATGACACAGACGGATTTCCACCACGCGGTCCCGGTCTACGAGTACCTTGACGGCTGGAACGAGGACATCTCCCACGCGCGGAGCTTCGAGGAGCTTCCCAAGACCGCGCAGGCCTACGTGCGTACCCTTGAGGAGATGGCCGGAGCCCCGGTTTCCGCGATCGGGGTCGGTCCGGGGCGCGACCAGACCCTCGAGCTGCGCTCCCTGGTCTGACCCCGCGACCTGTCCCCTGCTCTCCCCACGACAAACAAAGGGTCCGTGAAGTGAAAGCCCTGGTCCTCGGCGGCGGTGGCCGCGAGCATGCCCTGGTCCGCGCCCTGTCACTCGACCCCGGGGTGACCGATCTGCACTGTGCTCCCGGCAACCCCGGAACCTCCGAACACGCCGACAACCATGTGATCAACCCCGTCGACGGACTCGCGGTGACCGAGCTGGCCTCCCGGATCGGCGCCGAGCTGGTGGTGATCGGACCCGAGGCGCCGCTGGTGGCGGGGGTGGCCGACGCGCTGCGCGAGCGCGGTATCCCGGTGTTCGGCCCCGACCAGCAGGCGGCCCGCCTGGAAGGCTCCAAGGGCTTCGCCAAGGAGGTCATGGAGGCCGCCGGGGTGCCCACCGCACGCTCCCGCCTGTGCCGATCGCCCGGCCAGGCCGCCGAAGCGCTCGACGCGTTCGGGCCGCCCTACGTGGTCAAGGACGACGGGCTGGCCGCCGGCAAGGGCGTCGTGGTGACCGAGGACCGGGCCGAGGCCGAGCGCCACGCGCGCGAGTGCGGCCGCGCCGTCGTCGAGGAGTACCTGGACGGCCCCGAGGTGTCGCTGTTCGTGATCAGCGACGGCATCCACGCGCTGCCGATGCTGCCGGCCCAGGACTTCAAGCGCGCCTACGACGGCGACCGCGGGCCCAACACCGGCGGCATGGGCGCCTACGCCCCGGTCGCCTGGGCGCCCGAGGGCATGGTCGACGAGGTCATGGAGACCGTGGTCGGTCCCACCCTCACCGAGATGGCGCGGCGCGGCATCCGCTACCAGGGACTGCTCTACGTTGGCCTGGCGCTGACCTCGCAGGGGCCGCGGGTCGTGGAGTTCAACGCCCGCTTCGGCGACCCCGAGTGCCAGGTGCTGCTGGACCGCCTGGCCACGCCCATCGGCGGGCTGCTGCAGGCAGCCGACATCGGCGGCCTCAGCTCCAGCACCAAGCTGGAGTGGCGCGGCGGAGCGGCGGTGACCGTCGTGATCGCCGCCGAGAACTACCCCGCCGAGCCGGCCAAGGGCGACCCGGTCACCGGGATCGACGCCGCCTCGGCGCTCGACGGCGCCTACGTGCTGCACGCCGGCACCGCCTGGAGCGGGGTGCGCGATCTCACCTCGGCGGGCGGCCGGGTGCTCGACGTCGTCGGCACGGGCGACACCCTCGCCCGCGCCCGCGAGCGCGCCTACCAGGCCGCCGAGCTCATCGACCTGCGCGGCAGCTTCTACCGCACCGACATCGCCGAGCGGGCGGCGGCCGGCACCGCCTGAGCCGACGGCCCCACCATCGGGAGCACCTGCGAAAATGGGCGGGTGATCGAGCGCTATACCCTTCCGGAGATGGGGCGGGTCTTCTCCGACGCCCACAAGTACGAGCTCTGGTGCCAGGTCGAGACCCTGGTGCTGGAGGCCCACGCGCACGACGGGACCGTGCCCGCCGACGCGGTGGAGCCGGTGCGCGCCGCACCGCCGCCCACCCCCGAGCGGGTCGCCGAGATCGAGGCGGTCACCCAGCACGACGTGATCGCCTTCCTCACCGCCTGGGCCGACAACACCGAGCCGCGCGAGGCCGCCGCCTGGGTGCACTTCGGGATGACCTCCTCGGACCTGCTGGACACCGCGCTGGCCGCCCAGCTGGTCGAGGCCACCGACATCCTGCTGGCCAAGGCCGACACCCTGGTCGCCGCGCTGCGCGACCACGCCCTGGAGCACCGCGGCACCCTGCGCGTGGGCCGCACGCACGGCATCCACGGCGAACCCGACGTGTGGGGCCACCGCGTCGCCGACTTCGCGTTCGGGCTGGCGCGCTCGCGCGACCGGCTGCGCCGCGCCCGCGAGGCGGTCGGCGTGATGGCCATCTCCGGCCCGGTGGGCACCTACTCCAACATCGATCCGCGCATCGAGTCCTACGTCGCCGAGCGCATGGGCCTGCGCCCGGCCGACGTGTCCACCCAGGTGGTGCTGCGCGACGGCATCTCCGAATGGGTCTCGTGCCTGGCCATCATGGCCACCGTGTGCGAGGCGGTCGCCCTGGAGGTCCGCCACGGCCAGCGCACCGAGGTGCGGGAGCTGTGGGAGCCCTTCGGCAAGGGCCAGAAGGGCTCCAGCGCGATGCCCCACAAGAAGAACCCGATCCTCTCCGAGCGGATCTGCGGCATGGCGCGCAACGTGCGCGCCCAGATCGTGCCGGTGATGGAGGGCATCCCGCTGTGGCACGAGCGGGACATCTCGCACTCCTCCACCGAGCGCATCTCGCTGCCCGACGCCGCGATCGCCGCCGACTACCTGCTGCACGTGACCACGCGGCTGGTGAGCGGGCTGGTCGTCGACACCGACCGGATGCGCGCCAACCTCGACTCCACCGGCGGGCTGATCTACTCCTCCACCGTCGTCTCGGAGCTGATCGAGACCGGGGCCTCGCGCGAGGACGTCTACGCCCTGGTGCAGGCCGCCGCGATGGGCACCTGGGACTCGGGCACGCCCTTCCGCGAGACGCTGCGCGCGGAGGCCGCCGAGCGCGGCGTCGCACTGGACGAAAAGCGGCTGGACGAGGTCTGCCGCCCCGAGCGCTTCGTGCGGCGGCTGGACGGGCTCTTCGACCGCCTGGCGAAGCTCAGCTAGGGCGCGCAGGTCCTGCGGCCGGGCTACCCGGCCGGATGTAAGCGCGCCCGCACGCGGGCGCTCAGGGCCCGTGCGCGGGCGCGTGCACCGCTGGGCGCCCCCTCCCGTCCGGGCCGCCGCCGGCGCAGCGCTGTGCAACCGCCGGGGCCCGGATGGCCAACCTTGGAGCCGTCTTGACCGGCCCGTGCGGCCGGCCCGGCCGCGACACGCCCGGTACTCGCGTGCGGGCCTGCGCACACCACGGCGCGCGGACCGCACCGCTCCGGCCGGCCCCTGCGCGCGTCGGGGCCGGTCACGGGCGCGGCGGCGGCCGCGGCGCCGCTCCTGCGCGGACGGCGCGCGGGTGATCCGAAGCACGATGTCTGCGAAGGGAACGCGCAGGACATACAGTGGAAGCCGCCCTTTGCCCGGACGCCGGGAAGCCCAGCACCCCGCAAAGGGCGCCCCAACAACCCGCCATCTCCGGAACCGGCGCGCCACCTGGTATTACGCCTGAAGTACGCCTTGCCTGCCGCAGTCGGCATGAGGACCGCCTCAGCGGGCACACGACTCGTAGTGCCAGTCAGCGCCCTGAACCCGAGCCCGGACACTCGCCGATGGCTACCAGGTTGAGCCCGCCTCGTCGGAACGCTCCACCTGGCATCCGCGTCTGAGAACGCACCGATGTCCGACGAGAACGACCCCTACACCTAAACAGCCTCACGAAGGAGCACATGAGCATGGGCCAGGAGGTTCGTTACCGCGTCCGCGGCGGCCGTCCCTTGAACGGGACGGCTTTCATCCAGGGCGCGAAGAACGCCGTGCTGCCGATGATCGGCGCCGCCCTGCTCGCGGCCAAGGGGCGCACGGTGCTGCGCAACGTCCCCCTCATCGAGGACGTCCACCGCGCGCTGGAGCTCGCCGAGCACATCGGGGCCAAGGTGGAGTTCCACGAGGCCGAGCGCACGGTGGTGATCGACGCCTCCCAGCTCAACGACCCCGAGCGCGCCGTTCTGCCCGCCGACATCGCGTCCCGGTTCCGCGGGTCCGTGCTGTTCGTACCGGCGCTGATGCACCGTATGGGCCGCGCCCGGATCGAGGGTGTCGGGGGATGCAACCTCGGCAGCCGCAAACTCGACTTCCACTACCGGGGCTTCGCCCGCCTCGGCGCCGAGGTCACCGAGGACGACGACCGCAACCACATCAACATCGAGGCCGGCAACATGCGGGGCGGCCACCTCTACCTGGACACGCCCTCCCACACCGGCACCGAGAACCTCATCATGGCGGCTGTGCTGGCCCCGGGAACCACGGTCATCGAGCACGCGGCCCTCGAACCCGAGGTGATCGACGTCATCGAGTTCCTGACCCGCATGGGCGCCAAGATCAGCGGCGGCGGCACCGGCTTCATCACCGTCGAGGGCGTCGAGGAGCTCGCCGCGGTCGAGCACACCATAATGTCCGACCGCATCGACGCCGGCGTCTTCGCGATGATGGCCGCGGCCACCGGCGGCGAGGTCAGCCTCGTCGGAGCCCACCTGGAGCACCTGGGCGTCGCCCGCTGGAAGCTGGAGCAGATGGGCGTGGAGTTCGCCCAGCAGGGCGCCGTGCTGCACGTGCGCCGCGACGCCGGGGCCCCGCTGCGGCCCATCAACGCCGTCACCTCGCCCTACCCCGGCTTCGCCACCGACCTGCAGTCGCCGCTGATGGCGCTGGCCACCATGGCCGAGGGCGAGAGCTACCTGCACGAGGCGATCTACGACGGCCGGTTCGCGCTGGCCGACGAGCTCACCAAGATGGGTGCGAAGATAGAGGTCGACGGCACCCGCGCCATCGTCCACGGCCACACCGCGCTCCGCGGTACCCCGGTGGTCGCCCACGACCTGCGCACGGGCGCCGCTCTGGTGCTCGCGGGGCTGGTCGCCGAGGGCGAGACCGTGGTCGCGCCCGGTTATCTGGTCGACCGCGGTCACGCTCAGTTCGAAAAGCGGCTGGTCGCATTGGGTGCCGACGTTGTGCGTGAAGGCACCGAATAGTCACTGAATTCGCAGATAAGGCCGGGGTGGGGGTGTCCGGCTCCCACCCGGGCTTTCGGCGTTCTGTGTGAAACGATCTTCATTGGCCCCGCACAATGGGTACGATCTCGGCAACCATGCCGTGACAGGGAACAGGTTCGGGAAAACCAGTGGGCGCACATAGTGAAGAGCGTGGAATGGTAGCGGGGAGCAGCCCGAGGTGAGTGCGCAGCGAACTGGCGATCTGACGATTGGTGTCATCGGTCCCCATGAAGTGGTCGAGCGGGTGATGCTCATGGGACCGGGGTCCACGGGACCGCTCAACGCCAGACTCATCGCCGCCGCGTATCGAGATGAGCAAGAGGCGACCGACAAGGTGCTGCGCCTGGGGTCGGCGATCGACGCGTATCTGTTCGCCAGCCCCGTCCCCTACGAGTTCGCGCGGAAAGCGGGCGTGCTTACCATGCCCGCCACCTACGTGCCTCTGGGCGGAGCCAGCCTGCACGAGGCCCTGCTGCGGGCCACCCTGGACGAACGGCTCGATCCCACCCGGGCCAGCCTCGACGTCCTCAGCCGCACCGACGTCGTCGAGGCCTACTCCGAGGTCGACCTGCCCGTCGACGGCATCCACGTGCACGAGGAGCTCACCAGCACGGCCCAGCTGACCTCGTTCCACGAGGGCCTGTGGCGGCGCAAGTCCACCCGCATGGCCATCACCTGCGTGCGCGGCGTCGCCGAGCGGCTGGAGTCGATGGGCGTCCCGGTGATGCGCCTGCGGCCCACCAACGCGGGGGTGCGCAGCGCGCTGCAGACCGCCGGGCTGCTGGGCGCCCACCACCGCCTGGAGGAGGCGCAGCTCGGCGTCGTCATCGTCGACGTGCCCACGCTGCGCGACTCCTCGCGCCGCTCGACGCCCCGCTACTGGCGCGACGAGCTCCGGCTGTCGCTGCAGCGCCTGCTGCTGCAGGAGGCGCACCGGATCAACGCCACGGCGCACCCGGTCGACGACCACACGTTCATGGTGACCGCCACCCGCGGCTCGCTCGTCAGCGCGACCGAGGGGTTCCGGCAGCCGCCGTTCGTGGAGCGGATCAAGGCCGAGCTGGGCATCGCGATCGAGGTGGGCATCGGCATGGGCCGCACCACGCAGGACGCCGAGACCCACGCCCGCGCCGCGCTGAGCCGGGCACAGGCGACCCGGCAGAGCTTCGCGGTCGACCGGGAAGGCCGGTCGCTGGTGCCCGCGCAGCGCGCGCCTCAGCGCCAGGCGGCCGAGCCGCTGCGGACCAAGGGGCGCGAGACCCTGCTGCGGCTCTCGGAGAAGATCGCCGAGGAGGACGGCCCCCTCGTGGTCGACGCCGAGAACGCCGGGCGGATGCTGGGCGTGACCCCGCGCACGGCCCGGCGGCTGCTGCGCACCCTGGTCGAGGAGGGGCTCGCCTGGCCGCTGCCGCCCAACCGCACGCTGCAGCCGGGGCGGCCGCGCCAGCTCTACCGGCTGATCCTGGAGAAGCTGGACAAGGACAAGGCGGGCAAGTAGCCGCTTCCGGCACGTTCCAAAGGGATCGGGGGCCGGCCGCCGCTGTCCGCGGCGGCCGGCCCCCGATCGCGTTGCGCGGGAACGGGCGTGCATGCGTTCGTGCGAGGCGAGGCTGGAGCTCGCGGGGCCTGCCACCGCGCGGCCGATCGGCCCGACGCACCCGCCGGGCCGGCCCGGCGGGTGCGTCGGGCCGCCGGCCGGTCAGCCGCGGTTGCGGTGCGGGAACTCGCGGGCGACGGCGAGGAGGGCGTCGTTGTCCTCCGCGGTGCCGATGCTCACGCGCGCGCCCTCGCCCGGGAACGCGCGCACCGCCACACCCTCGGCCTCGGCCGCGGCGGCGAAGTCCCCGGTGTGCTCGCCCAGCCGCAGCCAGACGAAGTTGGCCTCGGTCGTGGGGACCTCCCAGCCGTCGGCCAGCAGCGCGTCGCGCACCCGTTCGCGCTCCTTGACCGTGGCGGCCACGCGCTCCAGCAGCTCCTCCTCGGCGGCCAGCGACGCCACGGCGGCGGCCTGGGCGACGTGGTTGACGGCGAAGGGGACCAGGGTCTTGCGTACGGCGGTGGCGATGCGCGGCGGGCCGATCATGAAGCCGACCCGCAGCGCGGCGAGCCCGTAGGCCTTGGAGAACGTGCGCAGGACCGCGACGTTGGGGCGGTCGCCGAAGCTCGCGGCGCCGTCGGGCACCTGCGGGTCGCGCACGTACTCGCGGTAGGCCTCGTCGAGCACGACCAGCACGTGCTCGGGCACCCGGTCGAGGAACGCGGCCAGCTCGGACTCGCGCACGGCGGTACCGGTGGGGTTGTTGGGGTTGCACACGAAGACGGCGCGGGTGCGGGCGGTGACGGCATCGGCCATGGCGTCCAGGTCGTGGGCCTCGCCGCGCAGCGGGACGGTCACCGGCGCGGCGCCCGACAGCTCGACCAGGAGCGGGTAGGCCTCGAACGAGCGCCATGCGTAGACGACCTCGGTGCCGGGTTCGGCCGTGGCCGCCAGGATCTGCTGCAGCAGGCCGACCGAGCCCGCGCCCAGGGCGATCCGCTCCTCGCCGACGCCGAACCGGCGGGCCAGCGCCGCGGTGAGCTCGGCGGACGCGGCGTCGGGGTAGCGGTTGAGGTCCGCCGCCGCGGCGGCCACCGCCTCGCGCACGGAGGGCAGCGGGCCGTAGGGGCTTTCGTTCGAGGAGAGCTTGACCGACCGGCCGCCCGGCGAGACCACCTTGCGCCCGGGCTTGTAGGCGGGGATGGTTTCGAGCGCGTCCCGGAGATATGGCGAATTCGGCTCCGACACCGTTGTCCTTCCTCGATACTCTGTGCAATGCCCAGGCTACTTTCGGCGATCACCGCCGGAGAGAAGCGCCTGCGGACCTCAGCGGCAATATCGCACAGAAGAGGAAACAGCACCATGGAGCACCCCCTGCCAGCACGAAGGGCGACGACCGCGGCACTCGCCGTGCTCGCCCTCGCCGCCGCGACCGCCTGCGGCGGCGCCCAAGGGGACGACAGCGAGGGCGGCGACGCCCGCGCCGGCGAGGCGCAGCGGCTGCACAAGGCACAGTTGGTGCAGTTCGAAAAGGCAAAGGTGGTGCCCCAGCGAAGCGAGACGGGCACCTACTCGGAGCTGTCGACCACCAAGCAGACCGACAAGCTGCGCAAGACCGCCGAGCTGGACAAGCCGCAGTGCATGGACGCCGCCAACCAGTGGGCGGACCTGCCCGAGGTCCGCAAGGCGCCCACGTCGCTGGCCACCTTCGCGCGGGGCGACGACACCATCACCCACACCCTGATCGCGGTACCGGAGGAGACGGCCGAGGAGGTCGTCTCCGCCTCGCCGCCCGAGGGCTGCGACAGCTACAAGGCGACCATGAAGGACGGGTCGACGACCTCCTACCGGCTCAAGGAGGTCGATATGGAGCAGATCGCCGACGGGTCGCGCGCGTTCGCCGTGGAGACCGCGATCGGCGGCGAGAAGGTGTGGCTGTACAGCCTCGTGTACCGCAACGGCGGGTACCTGGGCACCACCACCGCGCTGGGGCCGAACTCCGAGGACGACTACCGCGACACCGTCGCCGCCTTCACCCGCGAAGCGGTGGAACGCGAGGACAGGCTGCTGGCCTGAGCGGGCGCGGACCGCGGGGGCGGATGGGCGCGACGGCCTGCGGACGGGCCCGGGCCTACGGGCGCGGATGCAGGCGGCGGGGGGATCGGCGCACGGGCGTCCGCGTCCCCGCGACGGCGTGTGGACACCCGTACACAACCCGCCGCGGGAGGGTGGCGCACCGGGCCCCTCATCCACTACAGTTCCCAGTGATCGAACACCTGTTCGAGATTGGAGTGGGGGGCATGACCACGGCAGCGCACGTCAGGGGTCGGACCGCGTCCCGACCCACCGGGGTCGGGCGCGCCCCCCACTCCCCGTTCGACGACCGCCGCGCACTGCGCCGGGTCGACTGGGACGCGCCGTCGTCTGCGGCTTTCTACCGCTCTCTAGAGGCAGCGCTAGAGCCGCGTATAGAGTCCGATGGCATGGACCCCGTGCGCAATCCCTACGCCCCGGGCGCCGGCCAGCGTCCCCCCGAGCTCGCCGGGCGCGAGCGCGAGCTGCGCCAGTTCGAGGTCGTGCTCGAACGGGTGGCCCGGGGGCGGCCCGAGCGCAGCACGGTGCTCACCGGGCTCCGCGGCGTCGGCAAGACCGTGCTGCTCAACACCTTCCGATCGATGGCCATCCAGCGCCTGTGGGGTACCGGCAAGATCGAGGCCCGCCCCGACCAGTCGATCCGCCGCCCGCTGGCGGCCGCCCTGCACATGGCTCTACGCGAGCTCGCGCCGCGCCACCGCGCGCCCGACCGCATCGAGCACGTGCTGGGCGTTCTGAAGGCGTTCGCCCAGGCCAAGGAGGACGAAGCCGCATCCGGCAAGTCCGGCGCCAAGGCAGCCAAGGGCGGTCCGCGCTGGCAGCCGGGCATCGACGTCCCGGCCGTTCGCGGACGGGCCGACTCCGGCGACCTCGAAATCGACCTGGTCGAGCTGTTCCTCGACGCGGCGTCCGTCGCCACCGACCTGGGTGTGGGCATCGCGCTGTTCATCGACGAGATGCAGGACATCACGCCCGACGACGTCTCCGCCCTGTGCACCGCCTGCCACGAGCTCTCGCAGAACGGCGGGCCGCTGATCGTGGTGGGCGCGGGGCTGCCGCACCTGCCCGCGGTGCTGTCGGCGAGCAAGAGCTACTCCGAGCGCCTGTTCCGCTACACCCGCATCGACCGGCTCAGCCGCGACGCGGCCGACTACGCGCTCACCGCGCCGGCCGACACCGAGGAGGTCTCCTTCGACCCCGGAGCGCTCGCAGCGCTCTACGAGGTCTCCGACGGCTACCCCTACTTCGTGCAGGCCTACGGCAAGGTCACCTGGGACCACGCGCTGGACACCCCGATCACCGCCGAGGACGTCGAGATCGCGGCCCCCGAGGCCGAGGAGGAGCTTGCGGTCGGCTTCTTCGGCAGCCGCTACGAACGCGCCACCCCGGCCGAGCGCGACTACATGCGGGCGATGGCGTCCCTGGGTGACGAGCCGGTGCAGACCACCGAGGTCGCCACCTCCCTGGGCCGTCGGCCCTCCAGCCTCTCCCCGGCCCGCGACAGCCTGATCAAGAAGGGCCTCATCTACAGCGCCGAGCGCGGCACCATCGCGTTCACCGTCCCGCACTTCGGCCGCTTCCTCCGCCGCCAGCCGGACTGAGGGAGTACCGGGGGCGGAGTGTGTCGGGTGGTATCGGTGTTTCTTGTGTTTCCGCTAGAGACCGCTAGACGGAACGAGAAAGACCGAGGCACGGCCGTCGCTAGAGGTCTCTAGGGCGATCTAGCACATGCCCTAGAAACCGCTAGACACCCGCATAGGCATCCACCGGCGCCGCACCCACCAGCCGGCGCCCCGTTCCCCCCGCGCCCTGCGCGCGAGCCGACCTGAGGAGGAAGTCGTGCCCGGCGGCCTCTCACCGCGCCTCGCCCGGGTCGTGGAGGCGCTTCCCTTCACACCGGAGTCGCGCATCCTGGAGATCGGGTGCGGACCGGGCGCCGCCGCCCGAGCGGTCGCGGCCCGCCTGGAGTCCGGCCGCATCCTCGCGATCGACCGCTCGGCCGCGGCCGTCGCGCAGGCCGAGGCGAGCTCCGCCGCCGAGATCGCCTCCGGCCGGATGAGCCTCCGCCAGGTCGCTGCCGAGGACTTCGCGCCGGAACCCGGCGAGGCCCTCTTCGACATCGCCTTCGCGATCCGCGTCGGAGCGTTCGACGGCCGCCATCCCGCCGCCGGTCGGCGCGCCCTGCGGCGCGTCGCCGCCGCCCTCGCCCCCGGCGGCCGGCTGTTCACCGACGGCGGCGACCCCCTGAAGGAGATCCCGGTCCCACACCGGCGGTGAGGCCCGGCGCGGGGCACGGCGGCTCCGGCATGCACGCGCGCAAGGCGGGCAGGAGCCGCGGCGCACTTGCCGCGCGGTCGCGGCCCGGCCCTCCATCACCTCCGAGAGCAGTTCCGCGAGGGAACACTCGGCCATCGGCCCCCGCATGGCCGCCCCCTGCCACCCATGATCCGGGGGTGGTGCCACCGGGGCCGAAGGCGCCGACCGACCGCTCATGGAAGCACGATCCGCCCCCGAGCAGGATTTCGTGTTGTGGACGACGGCAGCCGGTGCCCGCCCCGGCCGGGTACAGCGTTAGATGGGCGGCCCACCACGATGGACACCCCCGAGCACACGGGCGTCTACCCCGGCTTGGATGCGGACGAGGGCGACCACCACGCCTGCGCCCTCTGGAACCGCGGGGACGCCGCCGACTCCCGTGCAGGACACCGGCTCCACCGCTCGGCCGCGCTTGCCCACGGGCCGACCACCCCGGCCGGCGGCGGCGGACCCGCCGACTCAGCCGGGCACCTGGGAGTCGGCCGCCGTGGTGCCGTCCCCCTCCTCCGCGGCCGCCGAGCCGGTCGCCGCGGACGGCTCCCCGGTCGCCCCCTCCGCCTCCTGCGCGGCGCGCCCTCCGCGGGCCCTTCCTACGGTGCGGGTCCCGCCGTCCGCGGGGCCGCCCAGCGCCGAGAGGACCGTGCCGGTCTCGCGGTCGGCGATGACCGCGCGCACAGCGGGGCGACGGCCTTCCAGCGGGACCCCGAACACCACGTCGACGGCCCGGCCGCTGCGCCGGCCCGGGAACAGCAGGAACCGCCAGCAGCCCTGCCGCCACACGTCGACCGGCTCCATACCCTCCACCGCCGCCGTGTTGATGCGCCACACGTCGCTTGCCCGCAGCCGGGCGAGGGTTCGCCGCAGCGGGACCTCGCGCACCGCGCACGGCTCCCGGCGCAGGGCACGGCGGGCCGACTCGACCAGCTCGGGGGAGAGCGCGCCGATCACCAGCGCCTCCACCGCCAGCACCGCGCCGTGGCCGGCCGACATCCGCATCGCCGCCCCGGCCGCGGTGGCGGGGACCCCGACCGCCGCGAGGGCCGACACCGCCAGCAGGCCGCTGCGCGCGATGCTGCGCCAGTCCACCGGGGTCGTGCTGAGCCCGCCGAAGCAGCCGCACCCGGCCTCGGGCGCGGTGCGCCGCAGGACCACGAGCGCGACCACGCCGCCGGCGAAGAGCACGGCGGCAGCCACGCGCGCGGCATCACCCGCCGCCCCGCCGACACCGATCAGCGCCGAGGCGACCACCGCCTCGGCCGCGCCGTGGCCGAGGGTCGCCGGCCTGCGCCACGCGATGGGCAGCAGCACCGCGGGGCCCTGGCCGCGCGGAGAGCGGTCGGCCAGCTTGGCCGCCGCACCCGCCAGCAGGATCGCCGCCAGTACGAGCACCTGCGTCTCGCGGACCGCGTCGAGCACGTTCGTCACCCCACCGCCAGAGTCGCGGCGAAGCAGCCGGTCTCCGGCCGGCCGCCCAGTGCCAGGAAGCTTGCCAGGGTCAGCTGTGCGATCCGCCCCTCCTCGCCGCCGCCGCAGTCGGCGCAGCGGTCGCAGAAGCGGGACGAGACGGCGGCGCAGTCGACCAGGGGCAGCACCGCCGAGCGATCCGCGCACTCGTTGCGCACGCCGACGGTCGTGCCGAGCGAGAGCAGGGGCAGCGGACGGCAGGCGCGCACCCGGTCGCACTCGGGACCGCAGTCGCTCTCGCGGTCGAGGGCCGGATAGGCGGCGCCGCGCAGGTCGCCCTGCGCCGGATCGCCGACGGCGGGGTCGTACCAGGAGACCGTGCCCCGCACCCGGCCCCCGACGGCGGCCGGCGCCTTGGGCGGAGCCGCGTCCCACACCGCGAAGGGCGGCTGGGTGGTCGCCGGCACGGACGCATGAAAGGCGCCGTCCTCCCACACGCCGATCGCGTCGAACAGGTAGCCGGGTTCCGGCACCGGATGGCGCACGCCGATCCGGCCGGACACCCGGTAGGGCACGACCACCGCGCGGCGTCCGCCCGTGTGGCCGGTGTCGACCTCCAGCTCCTCGCCCGAGCTTCCGGCGATCACCCCGGTGACGCGCGCGATGCCCGCCCAGATCCGCTCGGCGACCCACCGGCCGGCGCGGCACCGCACGAGCACGTCGTCGCCGACACGCAGGTCCGAGACGCCGACCTCGCCGCCGCGCCAGAACGTCGTCGCCGCCTCGAAGAGGAACCGCTCCTCACCCCGGGACGTCGCCACGCCGAGCACGTGCCGGGACACATCGGTGACGACGCCGCGGACGACGGGGTCGGCCTCCGGCACCCCGGTCGGCTCCGGAGCCGCGTATTCTCCCAGCACAGCGGCTGTGTAGCGCCGTCGGGCGCGCACATCGACCGGCATACCGCCTCCTTCGGTGTCCTGGCCCCATTGTCGCCGCGGGCGGCGCGGCCGCGGCGCCACACGCCGGGGTCGCCGCATGTCGCGGCCGCAGCGGTACCGGAAAGGGCGGTCGGCGCGCCGCCGACCGCGGACGGCGGCCTCGGGGCAGCCCGACCGGGTGCGCGGCCGCAACGGCTGCCGACCACCGCGCTCCCGCCGATGACCCAGGGTGACGCGGCGCGGCGGCCACGCGAAGCGGGAGCTCCCCGTGCGAACCGCCCGGGCGACCATGGCCTGCGACAACTCGAATCCCCTACACAGCAAGGCACCGAACGTCCCATTTGTGTAGAGATGAGGCCGATGAGAGCTGCCGATTACTCCCGCCGTGACACAGTGAAACCACGGTGACGATGTGAGCCGGGGATGCGTTCCGGGCAGCGGTCCGAGTGCGCGCCCTACCGACTCCGGGGCGGTGATCGCGTGACGGGAACAGCGCACAAGTCGAGGTACGAAGAGTTCTCCGCCTACGTCAGCGACCGCGGGCCCGCACTGCTGCGCATGGCGCGGTCCCTGGCCAACAACAGCTCCGAGGCCGAGGACCTGCTGCAGGCCGCCCTGATCAAGACCTTCTTCGCCTGGGACAGGATCGCCAGCCCCAACGCCCGCGACGGCTACGTCCGCCGCGCCATGGTCAACACCCAGATCTCCGAATGGCGCCGGCAGCACATGTCGATCTATCCCACCAGCGACATCCCCGACCAGCGCATCGAAGACCCCACCTGGAAGACCGACCTCGCCGACTCCGTCCACCGCGCCATCAGCCGGCTCCCCGACCGGCAGCGGACCATGGTCGTGCTGCGCTACTACCAGGACATGACCGAGGTCCAGATCGCCGACCGGCTGGGCGTCACCCTCGGCACCGTCAAGAGCACGCTCTCCCGCGCGGTGAACAAGCTCCGCCAGGACGCCGACCTCACCATCGACCGCGCGACCACCTGACCCGGCCCCGGCGGCGGCCCCCGGTCATTCGTTTTGCGCCGAGCACCGGGCGCTCGGTAGTGTTGATCCGGCCAGGAGGCTTCGCCTAGTCCGGTCTATGGCGCCGCACTGCTAATGCGGTTAGGGTTCACGCCCTTCCGGGGTTCAAATCCCCGAGCCTCCGCAGGCGAGAGGGGTCCTGCCGCACAGCGGCAGGACCCCTCTTATGTGCCCTGGTTGCAGTTCTCGTTGCAGTCGACGGCGATCCACCGTCCTCTATGGGGCAGACGAGGATCGCCGCGCCCATGCGCGCCGCCGCCTCCGGTGCGGCCGCGGTGGTGTCTGCGGCCGCGCCGAGCGACCCCGCCCTAGCCCGCCGTATCCACGGGCCGGAGGGGACGAGAGCCCCATCAACCGCGGTTCAGTCCCGCGGGAAGCGACGCTTGATCTCCTGGAGTACCGCCCTCCAGAGCCACAAGGCCGTGGCCGGCCCGGCGACGAGCATCGCGATGCCCGCGTACACCGTCTGATCGGCTCCCGCCCCGATGCAATGCTCGAGGGGGTAGTCGATCCCGCCCTCCCAGAGGAAGCCGCACTCACCGTAGCCTTCCCCGAACGCAGGCACCGGACCGAGGAGGAGGAAGGCGGCCACCCCCCACGCCAGCACGGCGACCGCGGCCACATGCCAGTAGCGGGTGCCGATGTACTCCCCGATCGGGGCCGACTTGCGGGTGGTGTCGCTCATCCGGGTCTGCTCCATCCACGGTTGCGAAAGCGCCGCCCACTCAAGCACATCCCCCGCGCATACACGGACGCGGGTCCGCATGCGGCCGGACGCACCGAGCGGCCTCTCGGCCCGTCCGAACACGGGGGTGCGATAACCGCGGTTGCGGCGCCGCCGCTTCGCCGTGTTGCGGACTGCGTTTTCGAGGGCGGTCCGCGGGAATCCGCCTGGCTCCGCTCCCCGTGCAGGGGCGGCCGGTCGCGCACGCCCGCGCGGGACTCGGGTCAGAAGACGGGACCCCACCAGCCGAGGTGTTCGCCGAGGTAGGCCGCTCCGATGAGCAGGAGGACGAGGGCGTAGCAGCCGAGGAACTCCAGGCAGCCGGTTTCGCGCATGAGCCAGCCGAGGACGATCAACAGGAGGACGGCCGAGGCCGGACCGATGATGATCACGTGGTGTTTTTACCCGCTCATGACCCTGCGGACACCCGTACTCCCAATCGGCGCGGCCTGGAACCCGCGTGCCGCCGCGTCCGGCGCGAGGGGCTCACCCGGGGATCGTGGTGACCCGCACGGAGCCGGTGCCGTCCATGACCTGCCAGGAGTTGGCGAGCACCCGGGCGATTGGCAGGAAGTCGCGCTCGGCCGGGGTGGTGATCTCACTGCCGGGGTCGAGCGCGGCAAAGACGCACCAGCCCTTTCCGGCGACCTTGCACGCCCATGGGGCCAGTTCAGCGGGCATCTCCTCGGGCAGACCGCCGTCCGGCTCCGGCTCCAGCGCGATCCCGCGCCGGTCGGCTTCGCGCTGCATGACGCGGGCGGCGTGCTCGCCCACTGCCAGGTGCGTCACTGGTCACTCCTTCGAGGATCGCGCCATGACCCGTACTCGGTGCGGTCGGCCGCCCGGACACGTTCCGCCGTGGAACGACGATAACCGGTCGCCCCGCGCCGAAGGGCCGCCAAGCCGATAACCGCTCCGGCGGCGGCCGCGCGCCCAGGGCTGCGGCCTGCCGTGGCCGCGCGGCCGACCTGCGCGATCCCGTCACGGTATGCCGTAGCGGATCTTGTCCTCGCAGGCGCGGGGCAGGCCCGTCTGGCGGGTGCACTGCTCGATCTGCTCCTCGACCGAGGGCACACCGCCCGTTCCGCCCGTGGGCGCGGGCTCGGGAGGGGGTGCGGAGCGCGGCTCGGACACCGTGGCCTCGGCGTGCAGTGCGGACGGCGGCGACCCGGTCGCACCCGTAGGCCCGGGAGCGGAGGGCGTCGCCCCACTGCCGGGCAGGGGGGAGGTCTCGGCCCGCGGAACGCCGGTCGCCGCTCCCTGCGAGCATCCGGCCGCGAGCAGGAGTCCGGCTGCGAGGACGGCGACGCGCACGGCACCTCCAGCAATGGGGCGAAGACGCGTCTCCGCCGGTATCCGGAGGGACGCGCGCAGACGGCGGCGGGTTGTCCGTGCGGCGGCGCCGGTCCGGCCCGTCCCCCGGCCCGCAGTGGCGACCTACCCGGCCGCTCCGCCGGCCGACTGGCGGAGGAGTCGGGTGGCGAGGTCGCGGGCCGTGCGCATCCTGGCCTCGCCGCCGTCGATGCCGCAGTGCGCGATGGCGCCTTCCAGCAGCAGGAACACGTGCTCGGCCAGGTCCTCGGCGTCGGCGCCCGGGGCATCCTCGGCGATCAGGTCGGCGAGGCGGGTGCGCACGGCGCGCTTGTGCTCCCGGATGACGTCCCAGCCCGCGTGGCCGGGGGGCAGCTCGGCGGCGGCGTTGATGAAGGCGCAGCCGCGCTCGACCTCCAGCCGGGGGTGCGAGAGGTAGGCGTCCATCAGCGCCGGCGTCCGCGGCGCCGGGGCGGCGGCCAGGCGCTCCTCCAGGTGGGCCCACCAGTCCTCGTGGCGCCGGCGCAGGTAGCGCACCACCAGCTCGTCCTTCGAGCCGAAGCGGTCGTAGAGGGTCTTCTTCGTCACGCCGGCGGTGTCGGCCACCAGCGCCACCCCGACCGCGTTGATGCCGTCGCGGTAGAACAGGCTGCCCGCTGCGTCGAGGATGCGCCGTCCGGCCGGTGTCGTGTCCGCTGCTGTCGCCATGCTCCTAACTATACCCACCGGTGGGTTGACCTATGCCGGGAGACCGACCACCCTGAGAGGTATACCGATCGGTTTATTCCACGGAGGGGTGAAGCATGACGGGGCGACGCACAGACGGCGGCGGCTCCACCGCACCGGCGCCGGCCGCCGGAGCCGGGACCGTGCCCGCGGTGCGGCTCGCGGCGGCGGGGATCACCCTCATCGCGGCCTGCTACGGGCTCGCGCGCTTCGCATACGGGCTGTTCGTGCCGGTGCTCGGCGCCGAGTTCGGCCTCAGCGCCGCGGCGGCCGGCGCCATCGCCTCGGCGAGCTACGCGGGCTACTGCGCGGCCGTCGTCGCGGCCTCGGCCGCGACCCCTCGGTGGGGGCCGCGCGCCGTGGCCGTGGCAGCGGGGGCCGCGGCGGCGTCCGGCACCGGGCTGATCGCGGCCGCGCTCGGCGCCGCGGTCCTCGCCGCCGGCGTGGTGCTGACGGGGGTCAGCAGCGGCGCCGTGTCCCCGCCGCTGGCCGGCGCGGTGGCGCGGTGGGTGGAGCCCCGGCGCGCCGACCGGGTGCAGAGCGTCGTGAACGCCGGAACCGGGCTCGGCGTCATGGTCTCGGGGCCCGTCGCCCTGCTGTTCGCCGAGGAGTGGCGGCTGTCCTGGGCGGCGTTCGCCTGCGCCGCGACCGCGGCGACGCTGTGGACGGCGGCGGTGGTCCCGTCCCACCGCCGACGACGCGCGGCCGGTGCCCGAGCGGGCGGCCACGGAGTGGGCGCCGGGGCGGGGGCCGGAGCGGGCTCCGCGCCCGAGCGCCGGGACCTGCCGGCGCGCACGTCCTCAGCGCGCGGGCTTCCGGCCGGTGCGCTGCGGATGCTCGCCGCAGCGGGGGTCATGGGCGCGGCCAGCTCAGCCGTGTGGACCTTCGGCCGCGACGTCGCCGTCGCGCAGGGGGCGAGCGAGCCCGCCTCCACAGGCATGTGGATCGTTCTGGGCGCGGCCGGCCTGCTCGGAGCACTGACCGGGGACGTCGCCGCCCGCGCCGGACTGCGCCGCGCGTGGTTCGGCGGAATGCTCGCGCTGGCCGCCGCGACAGCGGGGCTCGTTCTGGCAGCGGGCGGCACGCCGGGAATCCACATCGCGGGCGGCCTCTTCGGCGCCGTCTACATCGCGCTGACCGCTGTCCTGCTGCTCTGGGGAACGCAGGTCTACGCCGACGCGCCCGCGTACGGCGTCGGCGCCGCGTTCCTGGCGATCGCGGCGGGCCAGGCCGCGGCGGCGCCCGCGGTCGGCGCCGTCAGCGACGCCTTCGGCCCCGGCGCCGCGTTCGCGTCCGCTGCGCTGGTGGCCGCTGCAGGCGCCGCGCTGGGGCCCCCGCGAGGCCGGCGGCCGCACGGGCCGGACCGCGCGCAGGAAGACCGAGCGCCGGCCGGAGGGCGAATGCGCGAGCCCGACGCGGTCCCGGGAGCCGAGAGGGTTCCCGGCGCCGAAGGGGTCCCCTGCGGCCGGTGATCGCGGCGGCATTGCGCTCCCGATCGCGGGTAGCGGTCGCGGCAGCGCCGTGGTCCGTCCACGGCCGTGCCGAGAAAGGAGGCGACGGTGTCGGAGCCGCTCGGCCACGAGCCCGCAGAAACCCATGACCGCGAGTACGCGCCGGTGCTGCGCGAGGACGAGGAGCAGCCGAGCCGCAGGCAGGCCCGCGCCCGGGCGCGGAAGGTCACCGGCACCGGGGTGGAGACCCCGGTCGGCGCCGACCCCGGCGCGGACGACGGCACCGAGGAGCGTTCGGAGCTGGAGGCCGACAGAAGCGACGGGGAGGACCGGGAGGCGCCCGGGTCCCCGAAGAGGGGGCAGGGCCGGGAGGATAACCGGCCCTCCCGGGAGGTCTCGGACGGCGGAGCGGGATCGGACGGCGGGGAGCCCTCCGGCAGGCGGGAGTCCTGAGCCGGCCTGGGCCCGGGGCACCGCCGAAGGGGCCCGGAGCTTCCGCGCCGTCGCGGCGGACCGCACATCGGCAGGCGCGCCGAGGACCGCGCGCCGGGCGAGCGACCGCCGTCGCCTGATGCACCGCTCTCCGAGAACCGCGTCACCGCACCGCCGGCAACCGCAGCGGCCGCCGGGCGGTACGCGCCGTGCCCGCGGCCTCCACAGGCGCTCACCCGTCGGCAGCGCCGGAAGCGCCCTCTCGCGGAGCGCGTCCTCCCGCCGCCTCCTTCGGTTCCGCGCGGCCGGTGCGCAGCAGGCGGAGGGTGTCGCGGCCGAAGGACCACACCAGCAGCACCAGCGCGCCTCCGGTCACGGCCGTCGCCGCCGGCACCGGCAGCACCTCGAACGCCGCGACCACCAGCGCGATCCCCTGGAGAGCGGCGACCGCCCGCCGGGCGTCGGACGGCGGGAGGGGCGCCCGCAGGCGCGGAACCAGGCGGCCCGCCGCGGCGAACGCGTAGCGCATCGCGCCGATCGCCAGCACCCACCAGCCCAGCACCGACACTGCCACATGCACGCTGAGCACCAGCAGCAGCAGTGCGTCGGCCTCCATGTCGAACCGCGCGCCCAGCGGCGACGCCGTCCGCGTACGCCGGGCCACCGCGCCGTCCACCGCGTCCAGCGCCAGCGCCAGCGCTGCAAGGCCGGCCAGCAGGCCGCTCGGCGCATCGCCGCCGAACAGCCCGTCGCCGACGAGCGCGGCCACTCCCGCGATCAGGCCGGCCCGCGCCAGGGTCACCGCGTCCGCGGGGCCGGCGGGTCCGGCATGCCGGCGACGCTGGGCGGCCGTGTAGGCGGTCCACGTGCCCACGACGCACAGCGACCCCGCCGTCCAGCCCGCCGCACCCAGCCCCGGTGCCGCGGAGAGTCCCGCCAGCAGCACGAACGCCGCCAGCGCCGCGACGGTCTGGGCCCCCGGCAGCGGCAGGGGCGCGCCTTCGGCGCGTGCGCGGCCGGTCGGGTTCTTGGCCTCCCGCACGGCCGCGCGGCCGCACCCGGCGTGCCGTCGCCGTCCGGCCCTCGGCTCTGGCCCCGCAGCCCGCATCGACGCAGCCTCCCCGCCGGGCACCCGCGCCTCGTCGCCGGGTCGCGCCCTCACGTACCGGGTATCGTACCCAGCATCGCCCGACACCCGCCGGGAGGAACCGTGACGCGCTCCGCATCCGCGTTCTGGATCAGCCGACCCGGCTCCGGGGAGATCCGGCGGGCCGGACTCCCCGAGCGCGGACCCGGCGACGTCGAGGTGCGCACGCTCTACTCGGCCGTCAGCCGGGGCACCGAGGCGCTGGTCTTCCGCGGCGGCGTGCCCGAGAGCCAGTACGCGGCGATGCGGGCGCCCTTCCAGGACGGCGGCTTCCCCGGCCCGGTGAAATACGGGTACCTCAACGTCGGCCGCGTCGAGGCCGGACCTCCAGAGCTGCTGGGGCGCGCCGTCTTCTGCCTCTACCCCCACCAGACGCGCTACGTCGTTCCCGCCGATGCGGTCACCCCGCTGCCCGACGGCGTCCCGCCGCACCGGGCGGTGCTGGCGGGCACGGTGGAGACCGCCGTAAACGCGGTCTGGGACGCCGCGCCGCTGGTCGGCGACAGGATCGCGGTGGTGGGCGGCGGGATGGTCGGCTGCGCGGCAGCCGGAGTGCTGGCGGGCCTGCCCGGCGCGCGGGTCCAGCTCGTGGACACCGACCCCGCCCGGGCGAGCACCGCGGACGCGCTCGGCGTCGGCTTCGCCGCTCCGGGGGAGGCGGCCGAGGGCTGCGACGTGGTCGTGCACGCCAGCGCGACCGAGGAAGGGCTGTCCCGCGCGCTGGAGCTGCTGGCGCCGGAGGGCACCGTGGTCGACCTCAGCTGGTACGGCGACCGCCGGGTCGCCCTGCCGCTCGGCGAGCACTTCCACTCCCGTCGGCTGACCATCCGCTCCAGCCAGGTCGGCACCGTCTCGCCCGCCGCCGCACGCGGCGGACGCGGCTACGCCGAGCGCATGGACCTGGCGCTGCGCCTGCTCGCCGACGCCGCGTTCGACGCGCTGATCACGGGCGAGAGCGCCTTCACCGACCTGCCGGACGTGCTCGCCCGCCTGGCCGACGGCGCCCTGCCGCCCCTGTGCCACCGCATCGCCTACCCCGCGGCCGACGGCTGAAATAGATTCTCGGTCCAGGCTCAGCCGTCGTCGCTGGGCAGAACGTAAGCATCGGGCGTCCCCACCGGCACGGAATTGCCCGCCCTGCGGTCCCTCGGCTGCGCATGCAGTGAGACGCGAAACTCTCGTGGTGACATCCCGACAACGCGCCGAAAAGCGGTACTGAAAGCACTTTCGGATTTGTATCCGATGGCCCCTGCTATGGCTGTGAGGGAGTCCTCCGTGCGCAGCGCGGCACGCGCCAGCTGCATTCGCCACTCGATGAGGTAGTCCAAAGGAGGCCTTCCTACCCTGTTTTTGAAGTTCGCAGCGAATGCCGACCTCGACATCATCGCGGTTTCAGCGAGCTCTTCGAGCGTCCAGCGATGGCGCGGTTCGGCATGTATGGCTCGCAACGCCGCCCCGATCCCGTCATCGGCGACCGACGCGAGCCATCCCAGGGGCTCATGGGACGAACCGGCGTGCGACCTCAGCATATACACCAGAAGAATCTGGGCCAGATGCTCAAGAACCAGAGACCGGCCCGCCTTTTGAGATTCAATCTCGTGGACGAGGAGGGTCGCAATGTTCCAGAGCGACCTTCCGTCGGTATCTCCTGCTTTAACGAGCATGGCCGGAGGGAGCGATAAGAAGAGGGTCGACGCATCGGCATCCTGAAACTCGAAGTCGACGCTGCACGTGTACGTTGCGGAGCCTTGAGAAATCGTTGGTCCACTCGCGGAGACCTCCGTGCGGAGCGGCCCGTTCGAGTCGCGGGCCCGGGCCGCCTCAATCGAGCTCCCGAGCCCATAAGGGGGCGGGTTGCCGAGAAGATAGAAGTCGCCTGTGCCCAGGAAAAGAGGGTCCAGTCCGTCGATGCACAGCCAGCATTCGCCTTCCACTATCACGCCGAGCTTGATGTGCGGGAAGGGGGAGAACCGAGCCCCCCACGGCGCCGCCGCGCGGAGCGGGACGGGAGCGACGGTCTTGGGGCGGGCCAGCGCTAGGGCGTCCCGGATGGGGTCATGTGCATCGAGGGTGACCTCAGCGCTGGACGATCGGTAAACATTACTGGACTCCATGTTATGGACTATACGCCCAGCTACGGGAACGATGGATGTCTGACAGCGCAAGCTGCCGGGTGGGAGGAGCCCACTCATGCCGGATCGACGCGAGGAGTAAAGAGACGTATGCGATACCGATTTCTCGGAGGATCGGGGCTGCGAGTATCGGAGCTGTCGCTGGGGACAGGTAATTTCGGCACGGGCTGGGGGCATGGAGCGCATTTACCCGAGGCTCAGGCGATGTACGACACCTATAGAGAAGCGGGAGGCAATTTCATTGACACCGCTTCAAACTATCAGTCGGGGGAGGCTGAGGAGTACCTCGCAGATATTATCACCTCGGATCGCGAGGACATTGTTCTGGCGACAAAGTACACCATGGGGTCTTCGGCAAGCAGCGGCCTCCAATTAACCGGGAACAGCCGAAAGGCGATGGTCCAGTCTCTCGAGCAGAGCTTGCGTCGACTGGGCACCGACCGGGTCGACGTGCTCTGGGCCCATGTGGCCGACGCATCCACACCCATTGAAGAGATATTGCGATCCTTCGATGATCTGACGCGCGCCGGCAAGATTCTGTATGCCGGCCTCTCCAGCTTCCCCGCATGGCGTGTGGCAACGGGGGTTACCCTGGCGCAGCAGCAGGGTTGGTCCCCTCTCCTGGCGATTCAGGCCGAGTACAGCCTCGTCGAGCGTAGCGCCGACCGGGAGTTGGTGCCGATGGCAGAGGCCTTCGGCCTGGGCGTCCTCGGGTTCTCGCCTCTCGGCGGTGGTCTTCTGACGGGCAAGTACCGGCGCGGCGCAACAGGTCGCGCACAGAGCTCAATCAGCCAGTTCCTTCACAAGGAGGACGACCCCGCCAAGGCCAAAATTCTGGATGCCGTCGAGACCGTCGCCCGGGAACTCGATACGACTCCAGAGCGGGTGGCTATCAAGTGGTCAATGTCGAAGGGGGTGGTCCCCATCGTTGGACCGAGGAGCGTAGACCAGCTCACGTCAAACCTCGCGGCCAGCGGTCTGGACATCTCAACGCATCAGCTTGAATGGCTGGATGAGGTGAGCGCGCCGCAGCTGGGACACCCCCACGAAATGTGGACGGAGCACGAACGGGTAGCGAAGAAACGCGTCTTCCAGCCCTAAGAGTCATCCATCGAAGCTGAGCGAGAGGACGACATGAAAGCCACGCTCAAGGACAGCGTCATCGCGACTGCGGAAGCCGAGGATCTCGTCATGATCGAGGGGAACCGGTATTTCCCTCCGAGCTCCATCAATTGGTCGATGCTGGAGACGAGCCCGACCGTGTCAACCTGTCCCTGGAAGGGGCAGGCCGAGTACTACTCCCTCGTCGGCGGCCCGAAGGACGTCGCTTGGGCGTACATCGCGCCCAACGCGGAGGCCGTCGAGCGGGTCGGCAGGGACTTCGCCGAGTTCGTCGCGTTCGATCGCACCGTCGTCATCAGCGAGTAGCCCGTAGGTAGGAGGGCCTTGCGCGCTGCAGAGTGCGCGAGGCCCCCGGCAACCGGCGGTTCGCGCGGGGCCTGCAATGAGGCCTCCCGGTGGTGCCAGGGTGGACACGCGCTCCCGCTGTCGAGTGGCGGGGGCACCGCGGGCGACGCGTCGGGAGGACGCCCCTCCGGGCGCATACCGGGGGGTGTGTGCGGGGATGAGAGCAGCCGTGTTCAGTGTCACCGTCCGCGACCACTTCATGGTCGCCCACAGTTTCCGCGGCGAGGTGTTCGGGCCCGCGCAGGCGCTGCACGGCGCCACGTTCACCGCCGACGCCTCCTTCTTCCGGACCGAGCTGGACGCCGACAACGTCGTGGTCGACATCGGCCTGGCCTCGCAGGAGCTGGGGGCGGTGCTCGGGGAGCTGAGCTACCGCAACCTCGACGACGAGCCCGCCTTCGCCGGGGTCAACACCACCACCGAGTACCTCGCCAAGGTGGTCGCCGACCGGCTCGCCGAGCGCGTCGCGGACGGGCGCCTCGGCGAGGGCGCCCGCGACCTGGAGCGGATCGCGGTGACGCTGCACGAGTCGCACGTCGCCCGGGCCTCCTACGAGCGCCCGCTGTGAACGGTGCCGCGCCCGGCGGCCCGGGCGCCCGGAGCCCCGCCGCGGTGCACGCCGTCCTGCCCGGCGGCATCGACGACACCGCCTCCCCCAGCGGAGGGAACGTCTACGACCGCCGCCTGTGCCGCGCACTCGGGGACGCGGGCAGGCCGGTGGTCGAGACCGCCGTACCGGGCACCTGGCCGCGGCCCGACGCCGCCGCCCGCGCGCGGCTGGCCGACGCCCTGGCCGCGCTGCCCGACGGCTCCCTCGTACTCGCTGACGGCCTGGTGTGCTGCGGAGTCCCCGAGACCGTCGCCGAACACGCCCACCGCCTGCGCCTCACCGCCCTCGTCCACCTGCCCCTGGCGGCCGAAACCGGGCTCTCCTCCCGGCTCGCCGCGGACCTCGACGCCCGGGAGCGCGCGACCCTGAAGGCCTGCGCCGCGGTCGTCGCCACCAGCGCGTGGGCGGCCCGGTGGCTGGCCGACCACCACGGTCTCGACAGCGCTCGCACCCACGCGGTGGAGCCGGGGACCGATCCGGCTCCCCTCGCGCACGGCACGGACGGCGCCACACGGCTGCTCTGCGTCGCCTCGCTGACACCGCGCAAGGGCCACGACGTGCTGACCGAGGCGCTGGCCGCCGTCGCGGATCTGGACTGGACCTGCGAGTGGGCCGGCCCCGCCGACCGCGCCCCCGAGTACGCCGCCGAGCTGCGCCGCTCGCTCGGCCGCCGCGGCATCGCCGACCGGGTGCGCCTGTCCGGGCCGCTCGGCGGCGCGGACCTGGAGCGGGCCTACGCCGCCGCCGACCTGGCGGTGCTGCCGTCGCGCTGGGAGACCTACGGAATGGCCGTCACCGAGGCCCTGGCACGCGGCGTCCCGGTGCTGACCACCGACGGGGGCGCGCTTGCGCACACGCTCGGCATCCTGCCGGACGGCACCGCGCCCGGCATGGTGGTCCCCGCCGGCGACGCGCCCGCGCTGGCGGGCGCGCTGCGGGACTGGCTGGGATCGGCGTCCCTGCGCGAGCGGCTGCGCGGCGCTGCGCAGCGCCGCCGCTCGGCGCTGGAACCGTGGACAGCGGCCGCCGCGCGCATGGAGGCCGTCCTGCACCGGGTCGAAGGGGGGCCGCGGTGAGGGCCGCGCCGGGAGACGGCGGGTTCACGCCCGACTGGCTGGGCCTGCGGGAGAATGCCGACGCGGCCGCCCGGTCCACCGGCCTCCTCGGACCGCTGCGCGCCGCCCTTCCGGTCCCGACCGGCGACAGCGCGCTGGTCGTGGCCGACCTCGGCTGCGGGACCGGGTCGATGGGGCGCTGGCTGGCGCCGCTCCTGGCGGGCCCGCAGCACTGGGTCCTCTACGACCGCGACCCCGAGCTGCTCGCCCGCGCCCGCGAGGGTCTGCCCGCGCGATCGGCCGACGGCCGCCCCGTCACCGCGGAGACCCGGCCGGTCGACCTGACCCGGCTGGAGGACGCGGAGCTCTCCGGCGCGGGGCTGGTCACCGCTTCGGCGCTGCTCGACCTGCTGACGGCCGAGGAGTGCGCCCGGCTGGCGCGCGCCTGCACGGCGGCCGACCGCCCCGCGCTGCTGACGCTCTCCGTCGACGGCCGGGTGGAGCTGGACCCCGCGCACCCGCTCGACCGGCCGATCGCCGACGCCTTCAACGCCCACCAGCGCCGCTCCGTGGCCGGCCGCCGGCTGCTCGGCCCGGACGCTCCCGCCACGGCGGCGGCCGCGTTCGGCGGCCTCGGCGCCCACGTGCGCGAGCGGCCCAGCCCGTGGCGGCTGGGCGCCGACGACGCCGCTCTGGCGGCCGAATGGCTGCGCGGCCGCGTCGCCGCCGCTGTGGAACAGCGCCCGGACCTGGCGTCCGCGGCGGCCGGCTACCTCGACGAGCGCCTCGGACAGTGCGCCTCCGGCCGCCTGCGCGCCCTGGTCGGCCACCGCGACCTCCTGGCGCTGCCGGGTTCGGCACCCTGAGACGGCCTCCGCGACGACGAGCGCATCCGCGGGCCGCCCCGCGGCCGCCGTGCCCGCCACGCCGGGCGGCGCACGCAGATCCGGACGCCGCGGGACCCGTTCGGCTTCAGCGGCCGGGCGCCCGCCCGACCACGCCTCGCACGTGCCGACGCCGACGGGTGCCGTGGAACGCCGACCGCGCCCATGCGACCGGGCCGGCGCCGGGCGGCGTGCCTGCGGGTCCGGACCGGTGGCCACCTCCGGCCGCTGTGCGGTCGCGCTTACCGGCGGTTCCGGGGGCGGCGGGTGCGCGGAGCGGGTAGGACGGGGAGTGGATCCGCTTGCGGCGGCCGCGGGTGCGGGACCGCGCAGCGGACCGGGTACGCGACCGGGGGGATGGCGATGCGCGCGATCGGGCCCTGGCTGCGGGTGCTGCTGGGCGCCGCCGTGCTCGCGCTGGTGGCACGGACCCTGGGCGCCGAGCCGTTCGTGCGCGCGGTCGGGATGATCGGCGGGCCCGCCCTGGCCGCCGCGCTGGGGATCGGGGCGGTCACGACGCTCGCCACGGCCGGGCGCTGGATGGTCGTGGCGCGCGGAATAGGGCTGCGGCTCGGTCCGGCACGCGCCGTCGCCGACTACTACCGCGCACTCCTGCTCAACGCGGTGCTGCCGGCGGGCGTCCTCGGCGACGTGCACCGCGCCTACGAGCACGGCCGCACCTCGGCCGCCGAGCGCGCGGGCGGCGCCGGCCGTGCGGTGAGTGCGGTGGTGCTGGAGCGCACCGCCGGGCAGGCGGTGCTGATATCGGTCGCGGCGGCCGTGCTGGTTGTGCGGCCGGACCTGCTCACCGCCGCCGCCCGGACACTGCCCTCGGCTTCGGCGGCGGTCGCGGCCGCCGCCCTCGTCCTGGCGGCGGGCGGCGCGGCGGCGGTCTGGCTGCTGCGGTCCGCACGCGGGCGGCACCTGTTGCGCCGCGCGCGGACGTGGACGATCGAGGCGCGCTCGGCGTTGCTCGCCCGCGAGCGCTGGCCGGCGATCGCGGGGCTGTCGGCGGCCGCGCTGGCCGGGCACCTGTGCCTGTTCGTCGTCGCCGCGCGGGTCGCGGGCGCGGACGCGCCGGTCGTCGATCTGCTCCCGCCCCTGCTGCTGGCCCTGCTGGCGATGAGCCTGCCGATCGGGGTGGGCGGCTGGGGACCGCGGGAGTCCGCTGCCGCGCTGGGCTTCGCCGCCGTCGGGCTCGACGCTGAACTCGGCCTGCGCGCGGCGGTGGTCTACGGGGTGCTGGCCCTGGTCGCGAGCCTGCCGGGGGCGCTGACCCTGCTGCCGCTGAAGCGGCCGCGGAGGCGCCGCCCGGCCGCGGAACGGCCCGGTCCGAAGCCGGCGGTGGGAGACGGCCCCCGGCACGGGCGTGCACCGACCGGCGCGCAGGTCTGAACGCCGCCGGGCCGCCCGGCCGTGCACCGCGAGTCCGGCGGGACGGTCCCGTCGAACACCGCCCGGCCGTCAGAGGCGGCGGACGCGGGCGAGCCAGGCGGCCTGGTCGACCTTGGTGTCGGGTTCGACGTCCAGGTGAGCGGCTGCGTCGTCGCCGACGACGACGCAGCGGTAGCGCGCGGGCCGCAGCTCCTCCAGCTCCCAGCCGTCGCCGAAGGCGTCGCGGATCGCGCTCTCGCCGATCCGCGGCCCGAATCCCGGCTCGGCGTCGGAGAGGGCGAGGATGTGCACCACGCCGCCGGGGCGGCAGGCGGCGTGCAGGGACGCGACGTAGGCGGTGCGGTGCTCCCCGTCGAAGACGTGGAACAGGGCGCTGTCGAGGATGGTGTCGTAGCGCTGCTCCGCCTCACCGAGAGCGAAGGCGTCGGCGACCGCGAACTCCGCGTCGACCCCCTGCTCGGCGGCGTTGGCGCGGGCCTTCTCGACGGCGCGGGGCGAGAAGTCGATCCCCCGCACGTCGTAGCCCAGGCGCGCGAGGTGGATGGTGTGCTCGCCGGTACCGCAGCCGGGGTCGAGCACGGCGCCGCGGATCCGGCCGTCCCGCTCCAGCGCCAACACCTCCGGCTGCGGCTCGCCGATCACCCAGGGTGCGGTGTCGCTCTCGTAGGCGGAGTCGAAGAGGGACGCCGACGTGGTCGCCATGGCCTGCTCCTTTGACGGGCTCGAAGGGCTAGGAGGACGCGAAGGGCCTGTCGCTGCGGATCACGCGGCCCGCGGCGCGCGCCGCCGATCGGCCGCACCTTCCCCCTTGCGCCTCCGACGTACTCCGTACTCTGCTACCTCAAGCACAGTCGAGGTCAAGCGGATTCCGCCGAGCCGCGGAACGACACGGCGCGACCGGCTGCGGGCCGCGGCCGGTCGCCGCCGTCGGCTTCGCGCAGGTGCGGCGCATGGCTCCGCACCGCTCCGACGGCCTCCTCGCGATGCGGGTCGACCATGGCCGCCGGACCGGCGAAGCCGGTCGGCGCGGTCTCGCCGCCGCCGGCGTCGGCGCGCACGCGGGCCGCGGCATGCACCCGCTCGACTTCAACGACCTGATGCTGGAACACGGCTACGACGCCAGGCGGGCCTACGGGCGAAGCAAGCTCGCCCAGACCATGTCCGGCTTCGCGCTGGCCGAGCACCTGCCCGCCGGCGAGGTGAACAGCCTGCACCCGGCCGCTGTCGGCCACGATGGTGCTCTCCGAGATCGGGCGGCACTCCGACAGCCCCGAAGCAGGCGTGGAGTCCGCCTACCGGCTCGCCGCGTCGCCGGATCTCGCTGGGACGACGGGCGGCTTCTTCGACCGGACAAGGCCGCGTGCGCGCACGTCCTGGCCTGCGATCCGGCGGCGCGCGCCCAGTTGTGGCAGCGCAGCCCGGAGCTCACCGGGCTCTCGTGGCGGCCGGCTGAGGCGCCCGGCCTCCCCGCCCGGTCGGGGCGGTGGCGCGGCCGGCGGCGTCCCGGCAGGGGTTCAGGGGTTCGACCGCCTCCCATTCATACCTACCGGTCGGTATCCTTCTCTGCGACTATGGCACAGGACACACCGGTGCCCCGCTCGCAAGGAGGACCCCCATGCTCAACCTGGCGATCGTGCTGGAGGACAGCGCACAGAAGCACCCCGATCGCACGGCCCTGGTCTACGGGGACGTGCGCATGCCCTACTCCATGGTCGAGGGCCTCGCCAACCAGGTGGCCGACCTGCTGGTCGCGCGCGGGATCGGCCCCGGGGACAAGGTGGCGCTGGCGTGCCCCAACCTCCCCTACTTCCCGCTGGTCTACTTCGGCGCCCTGAAGGCGGGAGCGGTCGTGGTCCCGCTCAACGTGCTCTCCCAGTCGGGCGAGATCTCCTACTACCTGGAGGACTCCGACGCCAAGGCGCTCTTCTGCTTCGAGGGAACGCCCGACCTCCCTCTGGGCCGGCGCGGCAAGGAGGCCTTCGACGCCGTCCCCGGCACCGAGCACTTCATCGTCCTGCCGACCGCGCCGCTGGCCACCGAGTCCTCGATCGAGGGCGCGGAGACGCTGTGGGCCGCGCTGCAGGGGACTTCCGACCGCTTCGAGTCGGTGCAGACCGCCGCCGACGACACCGCCGTCATCCTCTACACCAGCGGTACCACCGGCCGCCCCAAGGGCGCCGAGCTCAGCCACCAGAACATGCTGATGAACGCGGTGGTCAACGAGGAGCTGGTGCCCAGCCGGCCGGGCGAGGACTCCACGCTCACGGTGCTGCCGCTGTTCCACTCCTTCGGCCAGTCCTCGATCATGAACGCCGGGCTGCGCCGCGGCGCGAAGCTCGTGCTGATGTCCCGGTTCGAGCCGGTCGAGGCGCTGTCGCTGATGCGCGAGGAGCGGGTCACCCTGTTCGCGGGCGTACCCACCATGTACTGGGCGCTGCTGTCGGCGGTACGCGCGGGCGGCCTGGAGGTTCCGGCCCTGGAGTCGGCGGTCTCGGGAGGAGCGGCACTGCCGCTGGAGGTGCTCCAGGAGTTCCGCGAGGTCTTCGGAGTGCAGATCCTTGAGGGGTACGGGCTCTCCGAGACCGCGCCGACCGCCAGCTTCAACCAGCTGTCCGGGCCGACCAAGCCCGGCTCGATCGGTTTCCCGGTGTGGGGTGTGCAGATGAAGCTGGTCGACGGTGACGGGAAGACCGTCGAGGGCGAGGGCCCCGGGGAGATCGCCATCCGCGGCCACAACGTCATGAAGGGCTACTACAAGCGCCCGGAGGCCACCGCCGAGGTGATGCGCGACGGGTGGTTCCGTACCGGCGACATCGCACGGCGCGACGAGGACGGCTACTACTTCATCGTCGACCGCGCCAAGGACATGATCATCCGCGGTGGCTTCAACGTCTATCCGCGGGAGGTGGAGGAGGTGCTGATCGCCCACGAGTCGGTCTCGCTCGCCGCCGTGGTGGGCGTGCCCCACGACACCCGCGGCGAGGAGGTCAAGGCGTTCGTCGTGCCCGAGGCCGGCACCGAACCGACCGAGGAGGAGCTGGTCGCGTGGTGCCGCGACCGGCTGGCCGCGTTCAAGTACCCGCGCTCGGTGGAGTTCCGCGCGTCGCTGCCGATGAGCGCCACCGGCAAGATCCTCAAGCGCGAGCTGCGGTAGTCCGGCGCCGCAGCGCCGCCGCCCACGCGCGGGCGCCGCAGCGCGGCCGGGGTGAGCGGCGGCCGAGAACCGGTCCCGGACCGCGGAGGCCCGGGACCGGCCACGCGACCGGAGTGCGGCACGCCCTCCCCTCATCGGCGGCCGCCCCGGCCCGTCGTCCCCTCCGGCCGCTCGCGGGCGTAATCCGGAGGCACGCCGCTGCAAGTTCATATTCGCGGCCGTCGATGTGTCAAGGCCGGTCGGGGAGGCGATTCCGTATCGAAGCGCGACCGCGCCGACCTCCGCGTCCGTGCCCAGGCGGCCCCTTCACACCTTCGCGCGAACTTGACAATCCGTGCTGCGTTCGCGAATCCTCACGGATCACGCGAGGCCGTGGAGAACGGCCCGCCCCGCATTCCCCCTCGGAGGTCTTCCGTGTACGACATGCTGCTCGTCCTTACGGGCGCGGCCATAAGCCTCGTGACCAGCGTCGTTGTGACCTGGGCACAGGGCCGGCAGGTCCGCAAGGGCGAGAACCGCGTCGCCGCCCGCGAGTCGACGCGCCAGCTGACCGGCCTGTTCATCGCCGAGCGCCAAGGCGCCGCCGAGTCCGACGGCGCCGAACCGACACCGGCTCTGGCAGAAGCGGAGATGATGTCGGTGGCGATCTCCGACCGCCGCACGCGCGAACGGATGCGGGCGATCATCCGGCTGCTGCGCGAGCTGTGGCTCCCCGAGCTCCAGGAGCTCAGCGGCGCCAAGCCGGCGGTCATGCGCCCCCTGCTGTGCGACCACGCTCTTGAGGTGCTGGGTGCGCACTTCCGCAACGAACGGCTGCCCGCCGTGCCGCAGAACGTGCAGAAGATGCTCGACGTCGAGGACGAGGCGCTGAGCATCCACGCCGGCGGCGCCCCGCGCAGCGTCGCGTCCGCCGTCAAGACGGCGGACAAGACCGCGGGCCCTGGTCCCTCCGGCTCGGCCGCCTCCTCCGGCGGCGGCTCGGGCAAGGGCTCGCCGTCCACCGCCAAGGGGTCCGCCCCGGCCGCCAAGGACGCCTCGCCGGCGGCCTCCGAAGGTGAGGCCCCGGCGCCGCGCGGCCGCATCCGGCGCAAGCAGTCCGCCGAGGAGGAGCCCGCCAAGCAGGCGCGCCGGTCCAAGACGGGCAAGGGCGCCGACGCCGGCGACGACGCGCACAGCGCCTTCTGGAACGACGAGGCCTGACGCCTCGGCGTCCCCGCGGCACACGAAGGGGCGGCCCCGGCGCAGGCAGGTGCACCGGGGCCGCCCTCCTTCGTTCCGTCGGGGGCAGGAGGCTCCCTCAGCGGGAGCGGCTCCGCGGCCGGGTCAGACCAGCGTCAGACCCCACCGGTCCAGGATCGGGTTGACCTCCTGGTAGTAGGTGGTGCCGCCGGACGAGCAGTTGCCCGAGCCGCCGGAGGTGACGCCCTGCGCCTGGTCGCCGCTGACCCACGAGCCGCCGGAGTCGCCGGGCTCGGCGCAGACGTTCGTGCGCGTCAGCCCGTAGACCACGCCCTGGGGGTAGCGGACCGTCTGGTTGCGGGCCTGGATGGTGCCGCAGTGCCAGCCGGTGGTGGAGCCGGAACGGCAGATGGACGAGCCCACCGGGGCCCGGCTGGAGCCGTTGACGCTCACGGTGCCGCCGGAGTAGTTGTTCACCTGCGAGGTGGGGTTCCACCCGCTGGTGGTGACGTAGCCCATGTCTCTGCCGGGGAACACGGAGCCGGAGAAGCTGCCGCTGCCGCCGCCGGCGCCGGAGACCGAGTCGCCCGGACTGCCGCAGTGGCCGGCGGTCACGAACCCGGTGGTGACGGCGAAGCCGATGGAGCAGCGGGAGGTGCCGTTGATGTAGAAGGCGTTCCCGCCGACGATGTCGGCGTAGGTCTTCGGGTTCTCGGCGCTCTGCTTGACCTTGACGGCGCCCTTGTCGACGCCGGCGTCGGCGAGGAACTCCTTGCCGGCCGCGGCCGCGCCCTTCTCGACGGTCATGACCACGGTGTCGGCCTCGACGTCGGAGTACCAGCCGGTCACACCCGACCCGGCCTCCTTGGCGCTGGAGTTGAGGTCGCCGACGATCTCGTCGAGGGTGTCCTGGCCGTAGGTGACGACCTCGGCCTCGGCTCCGGCGTCCTCGACGGTCTCGACCGCGTCGGAGTCGGTGACCGAGACGGTCAGCTCGCCGGTGTCGCTGTCGAAGACGGCACCGCCGAACTTGGCGCCGAGGTCGTCGCGAAGCTCGTTCTCCAGGGAACGGGCGCGACCTTCGTCCTTGACGAGCTGCTCGGCCTCCGAGGCGGTGAGCCCGAGGTCGCGCTGCATCGCTTGGAGCTGTTCAGGCGCCACCGTCGGAGCGGGTTCCGCCGCCGCGCCGGTCGTGGCCGCTGCGATCAGCCCTGCGGACAGGGCGATGCCGCCGAGTGCCATGAAGTGGGGGGATTTTCGCACGTGCCTTACTCCTTGAGCGGGGATGAGAAAAGGGCAACTGCGCCCGGCTCGGGACCGGACGCGAATCCCCGGCGGGCTGGACCTCGTGAGCCCGTCCCGCCGCATCCACCGACGTTCGGTGAATGAGACGAAACGATAAGTGAAGTTAACGGCGCGCGACAGACCCGATACGCAACGGCAGACCGGGCCCGCCGAGCCGCCGCGGCGGACGGGCGGACAGACCAGTCACCCCCTGCGGCTCGCCTGACGTCGGGTTTCACAAATACGAAATGACTGCCAGAAGACTCACTATCGCGGACACAAGGGACGATCTTGGCCGGATTCGGCCAAAATTTGCCCGGCTACCGAGACGGAAGAGAACGGCTTCGACTCTTAGTGAGACGCCCTGGCCTTCAAACGGCGGTTGCGCTGGACAGACGGGATCTGACGCCCGGCCTGCCGAAGTCCGCTGCGGCCCCAGGGTGTGGGAAGCGAAGCAGGTCGCCGGGCTTTCCCGGCACCGACCGCGGTGCCCCCTCCGCCGACCGACCGCACCCGGAACCCCGCCGCCGGACTTGCGACCGCGTTCGATACGCATCCGATCGCCCGTTCGGGAAAGAACCACAGTGACGGACTACCGAATCCGCAAGGGGGGACCGTCATGGAGATCACCGGCATCTTCACCGCGATCATCATCGGACTGATCATCGGCGTACTCGCGCGGATCATCCTGCCCGGCAAGCAGAACATCCAGGTGTGGCTGACGGTCGTGGTCGGCATCGTGGCCGCCCTGATCGGCACGGCCATCGCCGCCTTCGCCGGATACGCGGACACCCCCGGCATCGACTGGTGGGAACTGATCACCCAGCTGGTCCTGGCGGTCGTCGGCGTGGGCGCCGTTTCGAGCATGCGCACCCGCAAGGGCAGCTGACCTTCGGCGCCCGCGGGGCTCCGGGGACACCGGGGCACCCGCGGACGCAGGGGGCGAGACGGGCCGGGGGCGCGCTCCTCGGCCCCGGTCGCCGCTGCCGTCCACGCGCGCACGTCCGCATGCGCGCCGTCCGAGCGTCCCGACCGCCGCGGCCGGTCGGGGCCGGTGCGGCCGAGCCGGAGAAGGGCCGGCCGAGCGGAGACCCGTGTGCCGCCACGCGCCTCCCGGCCGGGATTCGGACTCGACTCTCGCGGTAATAGGTGTGGCGGAAATTATCGCCGCGATCCCGGCATAGGTGACGAACAACCGCAATCCGCCGACGCGGGCGCGCAAGGCATCTCGTAAGATCTCCTTACACTGCTGCGGCCGTCCTGTGTACCGCGGCCGGACCCCCCTCTCTTACCGCCCTCGTCGGTCTCCGGCCCAGCGGGTCCGAAACTGCGTGCCCGGTCCCCCGGCGCACCACCACCCCCTGCCCACGAAGAGATTCGCATGCCCGACGACGCCCCTGACGCCGATTCCGGCGCCGGATCCGAACGCACCGAGGGCTCCGGCCCGCGCGATCCCGAAGACGAGGGCCCCTCCCCGGCGCCCGGCGCACCCGGTGATGCGGAGCGGCACCGCCCCTCCGAGGAGTCCGGCGAGAACGCGGGGACCGAAAGCTCCGCGGAGGCCGGGACGGCCGGAGAGCCGCTCGGCACGGGTGCCGCCGGTGAGGCCGGCGAACCCCCCGCGGCGGCGGAGGCCGCCGGGGAAGAAGGAGACCATGCGGCCGCGGAACCCGGCGGCGCGCCCACCCCCGGCGGCACCGCGGACGGCGCGCAAGGACCCGGGGCCGCCGCCGCGCCCGCTGAGAGCGCCCCCGTCTCCCCCGCCTCCCCCGCCCCGCGGCGCCGCAAGCCCTCGCGCGTCGCTGCCCTGATAGCGGCGGCCGTCGTGATCGTGCTGGTGGGCGGCGCCGGCACCGCCTACGGGTACTTCCGGTCGCTGCAGGGCAACATCGTCCGCCACGACCTCGACACGGCGCTGGACGAGGAGGACCGCCCGGAGAAGATCGGCGACGACCTGAACATCCTGTTCATCGGCTCCGACGGCCGCGAGGGCGGCAACGCCGCCTACGGCGGGCGGGACTTCGTTGGCGAGCGCTCCGACGCGCTGATGCTGGCCCACGTCTCCGCCGACGGCCGGGTCACCGTGGTCAACTTCCCGCGCGACTCCCTGGTCCGGCTTCCCGAGTGCGACGCCTACGGCGAGACCGACGGCACCCCCGGCTACCACGGCATGATCAACGCGGCGCTCTTCCACGGCGGTCCGCCGTGCGTCGTCAAGACGATCGAGTCGCTCAGCGGCATCCGCATCGACCACTTCGCGCACGTCACCTTCGTCGGGTTCCGCGAGATGATCGACTCGATCGGCGGCGTGCACATGTGCATCCCCCGGCCGATGCACGACAAGCGCGCCCAGCTCGACCTGGACGCCGGGCAGCAGCTGCTGGACGGCGAGGAGGCGCTGTCCTTCGTCCGCGCCCGCTACGAGATCGGCAACGGGGGCGACATCGGGCGCATCGACCGCCAGCAGATGTTCCTCGGCGCCCTGGCGGACGAGGTCGACGGCACCCACCTGCTCACCCAGCCGAGCCAGGCCACCGGCATGCTCCAGGCGCTGTCGGAGCACACCGGCACCGACGACGACTTCACGCTGCCGACGATGGTCTCCATCGCCTCCACGCTCGCCGGGACCAGCCTGTCCGACATCGCCTTCTACACGGTGCCGTGGTCGCGCGCCCCCTACGATCCCAACCGCGTGGTCTGGGACGAGGACGCCGCCGCGCGGCTGTTCTCCGCCATCCGGCACGACCGCCCGGTGGAGGACCGCCGGCTCGTCACCGGCGAGCAGAGCGCGGAGGACGCCGGCGCCGAGGACGCCAACGGATCGGGCGGCTCCCAGGCCCCGCAGGACGCGGGCACCGCGTCGGCGCGGCCCGGCGGTGGGGAAAGCGCGTCCCCCGGCCCCGCGGACGCCGGGTCCGAGCCCATCGAGGGCCGCGACGCGACCTCCAACCCCTGCTCGAACGGGCTGGGGCAGGGAACGGAGAGCGCCGAGGAGTCCACGGAGCCGCAGCTGTGACCGGATCGCCCGTACTCTGCGCCGGTCCGGCGCCCGCGGCCGCGAACGGCCACCCCCTCGGCCGCACATTTTGCGAGGAAATCTGTGATTTGTGCGAACCAGCCACCGGGGTTCGCGCGTCAGAACAACCGGGTACCACCGTCCCCGCACCGCACAGTGGCGGATACGCCGCACCGCCGAGTCGCGGTGGCACTACCTCCCTCCCTGCCACGTTCGGGACCGTGCCCGCTAACCGACGACCTGGAGGACCCCCGAAGTGACAACCCGCTTTCCACGCCGGTCCACTGCCGCGCTGTGCGCCGCTGCCGCCGCCGTCCTGATGGCGGCGTCAGCCTGCAGCACCGACGAGGGCGACCTGGCCAACGAAGAGCCCACGGCCGCCGCGGCCGACGTGACGATCACACCCGAGGACGGCGGCTCCGAGGTCCGCACCGACTCCCCCATCGTGGTCGACGCCGACAAGGGCAAGATCACCGACGTGAAGGTCGAGCAGAAGCTCTCCGAGGACGAGACCGACGAGAGCATGACCGGCACCTACAACGACGGCAAGACCGAGTGGGTCAGCGACTGGACGATGCACCCCGGTAGCGACGTCACCGTCACCGCTGTCGCCGAGAACAGCGAGGGCGAGAGCACCGAGTTCATCAGCGAGTTCTCCACGGTGGAAGCGGTCGAGGGGCAGCGGCTGGAGATCAAGAGCATCAACGTCGAGCCCGGCAGCACCGTCGGCGTGGGGATGCCGGTCGTCGTCGACTTCGACATGCCGGTCAAGAACAAGGCCCAGGTCGAGGCCGCCATGGAGGTCCGCTCCGAGAAGCCCGCCGAGGGCGCCTGGAACTGGTTCGGCGACAAGCAGGCGGTCTTCCGCCCTGCCGAGTACTGGGAGCCGCACCAGAAGGTCACGGTGAACCTGAACCTCGCCGGCGTCTCGGCGTCCGAGGGCGTGCTGGGTGTCGAGAACCGCCGGCTCGAGTTCGAGGTCGGCCGCTCGCAGATCTCGTCGATCGACGAGGACTCGCACCAGATGGTCGTCGAGCGCGACGGCGAGAAGATCAAGGAGTTCCCGGTCAGCCTGGGTATGGCCACCCAGCAGAAGTACACCACCACCTCCGGCACCCACCTGACCATGGCCTTCCACACCGACTACCGGATGAGCAACGACACGCTCGGCGTCTCCAAGGACGACCCCTCCTACTACGAGGAGTACGTCGCCTACGCCGTCCGCATCTCCAACTCCGGCGAGTTCTTGCACACGGCCGACTGGAACTACCAGCTGGGCGAGGCCAACACCAGCCACGGCTGCATCAACATGAGTGTCCCGGACTCCCGGTGGTTCTACGAGGAGAGCCTGCGCGGCGACCCGGTCGACGTCACCGGCACCGACCGCGAGCTTGAGGTCAACAACGGCTGGGGCTACTGGCAGCGCTCCGCCGACGAGTGGGTCTCGCAGAGCGCTACGGGCGAGGCCGACGACACCTCCGAGGCCGGCACGCCCGGTTCGCCGCACCACGAGGCGTAACGCGGCGAGCGTGCCCGCCCCCGGCGCCCGGGCACGCCGCCCGCCGGGGGCGGGCACGGCTCCCCGGCAGGACGACTCCATACCGCGCCACGCCACCGGCGGGCCGTCGACTCCGACGGCCCGCCGGTTTTCGTATGGCGGGGCGCCGAGCCGACCGGCGGCGGGCGGCCGCCCGACCCGGCGGGAGTGCCGCCCGAGGCAGCGGGCGGGGCCCGGAGGCACCGTCGGATGTCGGCGGTGCCTGCTGCAACGAAACCCGCGGCCGTGCGCGCGGCCGGCAGGGGCGGGCCGCCCGGCGCGTGCCCTGCTTCCGGAACCGGAGCCGTTCGCTCCGGTGCCCGGACCCGACCCGGGCAGCCGCGCGGGCTGTCCCGCGCGGCTGCTCGGCTCGGGGGCGCCGCTGCGCCCAGGGAGGGACGGCGGATCGCAACGCCCTGCGGGCGGCCGGACAGCGGGGGCGGCGCGGCAGGGCGCCGCAGCGACGTGGGAAGAAGGAAACGAGGGGCCGTGCGCGCGGCGGCCCGGAGAGCGCGGGCCGCGTCCCGCTGCCCCTGTCTCGCGGACGCCCGCGCCCCGGACGGTTCACGAGCCGGGGGGCGGAATTAGCCGAACGGGTGCGGGCGGCACAACGTGAAAAGGCCCCGGGCGACGGTGCCTGGCCGGGAATCCGCCCTGGGAACCCCCACAGTTCCCAGGGCGGTGCGTCCGGCCGGCAACCCGTCACCCGGGGCCGGCGTGCACCGCGGCCCCGACGGAATCGGCCGCGGTGCACGGTCAGGTGGACCAGTGCGGAGCGCTCGGTCGAAGCGCCCGGTGGTTACAGCGCCGGCGTGCCGACGCCCTCGACGACGTCCACGACACCGGTCGCGCCGGCGCCGCCGGCCGCGGCCTCGGTCACGTCGCCCGCGGCCTCGCTGATGTCGACCTGCTCGGCCACCTCGCCGACCGAGGGGGCTTCCTCGGTGACGGTGTCAGCGGCGTCCTGCACCTGGCCGGTGGCGGGAACGGTGGACTCGACGGCCTCCGTGTCGACCCCCTCCACGGAGACCGGGGTCTCGGGCAGCTGGTCCTCGACGCTCTCGGTGGAGGGCTCGGGCAGCTCGCCGGCGAGGGTGTCCACCTCGTCGGTGGTGTTGGGCAGGACCGTGCCGGCGGTCTGCTCGACGGCCGAGCCGACGGCCTCACCCGCGATCTCGGCGGGCTGGCCCTGGACGGAGGTCGGGGCGGGCAGCTCGTTGCTCAGCGGCAGGGTTTCGGTCGTGGCGCCGGGCACCACGGAGAAGGCGTCCTCGCCGAGCAGGCCGGTCAGGTCGCCGGTGGGCAGCATCCCCAGCGGGTCGCCCTGCTGGGGCGCGACGTCGTAGGCGGGCAGCGTCGTGGCGGTGCCGTCGACCGCACCGGCCTGGTGCTGCACCTCGTTGCTCAGCGGCAGAGAACCCGCCGCACCACCCAGCAGGCCGTTGACCGCACCGGTCGGCAGCAGGCCCGCGGGGTTGCCCACGCCGGGGACGACGCCGTTGGCGGCCTGGTGGACCTTGCCGTTCGCACCGCCCAGCACGCCGTTCACCGCACCGTTGGGGACGACGTTCGCGGGGTTGCCCACGCCGGGGACCATGCCGTTGGCGGCCTGGTGGACCTTGCCGTTCGCACCGCCCAGCACGCCGTTCACCGCACCTGTGGGCACGGTGTCCGCGGCGTCGCCCACGGCGGGCACGTCCGGAACGCCCGCGTCCGCCGGCAGCGTCGACGCGGCACCCTCAACCGCACCCGCCTGGTGCTGCACCTCGTTGCTCAGCGGCAGAGAACCCGCCGCACCACCCAGCGCGCCGTTGACCGCATCGGCCGGCAGCAGGCCCGCAGGGTTGCCCACAGCAGGCACACCCGCAACGCCCGCGTCCGCCGGCAGCGTCGACGCGGCACCCTCAACCGCACCCGCCTGGTGCTGCACCTCGTTGCTCAGCGGCAGAGAACCCGCCGCACCACCCAGCGGCACGGTGCTGGTGACGCCGCCCAGCAGGCCATCGACCGCTCCGGTCGGCAGGACACCCGCGGGGTTGCCCACGCCCGGCACGCTCGGAACGCCCGCGGAGTGGTGGACCGTGCCGTGGCTCAGGCCCACGGTGTTGCGGGCGCGGGCGATCGTGTTGTGGACGGAGTCGAGCTGGGCCTGCGCCTGCGGGGCGACGTGCGAGACGTCGCCCGCAGGGGTGCCCAGGTTGGGGGTGCTCGGGACGGGCTGCACCGTGCGCAGGTCGGCCTCCTGCACCTTGGAGACGAGCGATTCCGCGCCGCCGCCCAGGCCGGCGGGCAGGCCCGCGGTGGCCGGGGTCGCCTGCGGCAGGGAGTCAGTTGCGCTCAGCGCGCCGAGGTCGTCGGCTCCGGCGGAACCCGCGCCGAGAGCGGCGACACCTGCGGCACTGGCCGCCACGAGAACGGCCTTGGCGGACTGGCGAGCGAACTGGAACATGGAACGTCCTTCCGGATCGTTGAAATATCGGTTGCTTCGGGGATGGACGATGATGCGTCCGTAATTCCGCTTGGCTGCCCTGGCCGGGGGCATCCTCTGCGGTTCTGGGATGACTTCGGGGACTTCCCCGGCGCTCCGCGTCCGTGCGTGGCTTGCAGGGACGGTGGATGCCGGGATCAACCTGAGGATCTGGCGGACCTCGGGCTGACGTGAACCTCGTGGCGGAGGCGAGAAGGCTCGCTCTCGAACACGGGCACGGGGCTCACGTCAGCCCCCAGAGGGCAGATGCCGCTGGACCGGTAGCCGGGCGCCAGACAGGGTGTGCGGCAGCGCACCGCGTGATGCGGGGGCTATCGCCGCGTCCCGGGGCGGGAGGTCCTAGTCGGGGGAGAAGGTCGGCTGCTCGCCCAGGTCCCGCGGGACGTCGGCGAGCGCCTGGCGGGCGCGCTGGAGAGCGCCCGCGGCCGGGACGGCGGAGTCCGCGGCCGGAAGGTACCCGGCGCACATGCCGCCGCCGGGCTGGAAGGTGTTCGCACCGGAACCCACCGCGGCGGCCGGCTCGGGGCGGTCGACGCCGCCGTCATCCTGCGCGGAACCGTCGTCGTCGGAGGCGGCCGAGCCGCCGTGCACGGCGACGTCGGCGTAGTCGGCGACGGCTGCGGACCCCGGGTGGGCGCGGACGCTCCCCTGGTCGGCGGGCGCGGACGCGGTGCCGCGGTCCGCCGGTCGGGGACCGAAGTTGTCCGGAGCGCGGTCGGCGGCGGAGCCGGCGCCGGGTCCGGCGCTTTTGCCGAGCCCGAGACCGGGGATGACGCCGGCCTTGCCGAACCCGGCGGGGCGGAGGTCCGCCACGCCGAAGCCCGGAAGCCCGTGGGACGAGGCCGCGGCCTCGCTCGCCGCGGCCGCGGAGACCGCCGCGGCCGGGCCGGAGCCGCCGGAGGCGGCGACGGAGACGGGCACCGTGCGCCCGGCGTCGCGGCCGACCTCGCTGACGGCCGTCACGGCGCCGGTGAGCCGCCCGGTCGCGGAGCCGCCCTGGGCGGAGTCCGCGGAGCCGGACGTCGGGCCGCGGCGGTCGGCGCGGGCGTCGGAGTCGGAGGAGGCCTCGGAGCCGGATGCGCCGCCGGCGTCGGCGTCGGAGCCGACGGAGGCGGACACCGGCGTGTCCACGCCGTCCGCGACGACCTGGGCACCCGTGCCGTCCGCAGCGGCGCCTTCCCCGGAACCGCCGGCGCTGCCGCCGGAGTCGCCGGGCGCGGCGCGGCCGGAGCCGCCGTCCGCGGAGGAGCCGCCCGAAGCGGCCGGGTCGAGATCCTGCACGGCCTCCGCCGCCGGCCCTCCCTGCTGAGAAGCCTGCCCGGAGGCCGCCGAGCCGGTGAGTCCGCCGACGGGCGACTCGTCCGCCGCCGCGCACGCGGCACCGGCGAACCAGGCACCCGAAAGCAGCCCGGCGACGACCAGCCACCGGCGCGCCGACGGCCACATCCCCGAGGTACCCCGCGCTGTGCGCACCCCCGCGGCGACGCGTGCTCCGCGTCGCGAGCGGTCTGTGCGCGGCATGGGGGTTCCCCTTCGGTAGCTGTCGTCGGCTCACGGAACGTGGGACGCGGAAAGCGTAGTCGCTGTCCCGCGAATTCGGCCACGGTGATTCGAACCGGCCGGTGGCCCGGAACGTGGGCTCGGCCTCAACTGAACGCGACCGTAGCATGATCACTACGGGAAGCAACCGTCGAATCGAGGAATTTTCTCGGCCGTCACCCGCCGCCGTTCCCGGATCTGTACCTATAACCGTTTCGTCCCCGGCCGCTCCGGCGGGCGCGGGAGCGGCTTCGCGCAGGGCCCGTGACCAGCGGGCCGACCGCACGCGGTGCGGAGACGCGGACGGCCGCCGCCCGTGCGGGTCCCGGGCCGCGGTTTCCGACCGTTCGCGAATGATTCTTCGCGGCGCGTGCCGTATCCTGCCGATTACCGGGCGTCCGGGCCTCCGGCACGCCGGGGACTCCGACCGAGCGACGCCCGGGCGCGGTGACGGGAACAGGGCCCCCTCAGCCCGCCGTTCCCCGCGCCGTCCGCGTGTTGTCCCCCGGTCCCCGTCTCCTGTCGCTTCTGTTTGCCGATTGCCTCCTCAGCCGCCTCCCGCCGACGGGTTCCTCCTCGGGAATCCGCCGTTTCCGGCAACGACGATCGCACTCCGCGATAACGTATGCACCCGGAGGTGTGCATCCGATGTCTGACATCCCGGAACGCTCGCTGCTTCCCAAGATGCGTCTGGACGAGCTCATCTCCGAACTCCACGTCCGGCTGGAATCGGCGCTGTCCACCCGCGACCGCGTCCACTCCCTGCTGGAAGCCGTCCTGTCCATCGGCAGCGACCTCGACCTCGCCACCGTGCTGCGCCGGCTGACCGAGGCCGCCGCCACCCTGGTCGACGCCCGCTACGCGGGGCTGGGCGTGCTGGACGAGGACGGCAACTTCGCCGAGTTCATCCCCGTCGGCCTGAGCACCGACCAGACCGACGGCATGCACGTCTTCCCCCTGGGGCTGGGCATCCTCTCGGTACCCACCCGCGACCGCTCCGCCCTGCGGCTGCGCGACCTCACCGACCACCCCGAGTACCACGGCATGCCCGAGGGCCACCCGAAGATGCGGTCGTTCCTCGGCGTTCCCGTCCAGGTGCGCGAGGAGGTTTTCGGCAACCTCTATCTCACCGAGAAGCGCAACGGCGGCGAGTTCGACGAGGAGGACGAGGCCATCGTGACCGCGCTCGCCACCGCGGCCGGCGTGGCCATCGAGAACGCCCGGCTGTACGAGGAGACCCGGCTGCGCGAGCGCTGGCTGGCCTCCTCGACCGAGGTCACCACGCGGCTGCTCTCCGGTGCCGACAGCGACGAGGTGCTCGGCTACCTCGCCCAGCAGTCGCGCGAGATGTCCGACGCCGACGTCGCGATCGTGCTGCTGCCCGACTCCCGCGAGCGCGACCTCGTGGCCGAGATCGCCGACGGCCCGGTCGCCGAGCAGGTCATCGGCAGCCCGGTCACGATGGAGGACACCAAGTGCGGCTGGGTCTACCGCAACGGCGAGCCCGCCACCATCCAGGACCTGCGCCAGGCCAAGTGCCCCATGCTGACCCACCGCGGCTTCGGCCCCGGTCTGCTCGTGCCGATCGGCACCCCCGAGCACACGCGCGGCGTGCTGCTGCTGGGCAAGATGAGCGCCCGCTCCCCCTTCAACGAGGCCACGCAGCGGATGATCGACGCCTTCTCCGCCCAGGCGGCGGTGGCCCTGGAGTTGGCCGAGGCCCGCCGCGACGCCGAGCGGCTGGTGGTGCTGGAGGAGCGCGACCGCATCGCCAAGGACCTGCACGACGTGGTGATCCAGCGGCTGTTCGCCTCGGCGATGACCCTCATGAGCACGGTGCGGCTGATCGGAGACGCCGAGGCCGGCGACCGCGTCCAGCGCACCATCGACGACCTGGACGAGACCATCCGCGAGATCCGCTCGACCGTCTTCGCGCTGCAGCTGCCGTCCCAGCCGCAGCACACGTCGCTGCGCGACCGGATCCTGACCGCCGCCGAGGGCAGCGCGCGCTCGCTGGGCTGCCAGCCCGGCGTGCGGCTGGAGGGCTCGATCGACACGTCGGTGCCCGACGAGGTCGGCGAGCAGCTCCTGGCCGTACTGGGCGAGGCGCTCTCCAACGTCGCCCGGCACGCCGACGCCTCCGAGGTGCACGTGTCGGTGCAGGCCGACGAGCGGCTGACCCTGCAGGTCGACGACAACGGGCGCGGCATCCCCGAGAACGGCCGGCGCAGCGGGCTGCGCAACCTGGCCGAGCGGGCCCTGTCACTGGGCGGGGAGTTCACCGTCGATCCGGTCCCCGGAGGCGGGACCACGCTGCGCTGGAGCGTCCCGCTGCACAGCCGCCGACAGGGCGCCCGAGTGCCCGCCTGAGCCGCGCCGGCGCCCGGCTCAGCGGCGCTTGCTGCGCAGCTCCGCGACGAGGATCGCCGCCTGGGTGCGGCGCTTGAGGTCCAGCTTGGAGAGCAGGCTGGACACATAGTTCTTGACGGTCTTCTCCGCCAGGTACAGGCGCTCGCCGATCTGCCGGTTGGTCATCCCCTCGCCGATCAGGTCGAGGATCTGGCGCTCCTGCGGGCTGAGCTCGGCCAGCGGGTCGGGCTCGGGCGGCCCCTCGCGCAGCCGGTCCAGCATGCGCCCGGCGCTGGCCGGGTCCAGCAGCGACCCGCCGGCGGCGACAGTGCGCACCGCGCCGACGAGGTCGGCGCCGTGGATCTGCTTGAGGACGTAGCCGGCGGCGCCGGCCATCACCGCGTCGTAGAGCGCGTCGTCGTCGGCGAAGGACGTCAGCATCAGGCAGGCGATGCCGGGGTGGTCGGAGCGGACCTCGCGGCAGACGCTGACACCCGAGCCGCCGGGCAGCCGCACGTCCAGGATCGCGACGTCGGGTGCGGCGAGGGGGATGCGGGCGAGCGCCTGTTCGGCGGTGCCCGCCTCGCCGACGACCTCCATGTCGGGCTCGCTCTCCAGCATGGCGGCTACTCCGCGCCGGACCACCTCGTGGTCGTCGACCAGGAAGACGCGGATGGAGTCGGAACCGGATTCTGCGCCCCGCGCACCTGCGGTCGTCATCGACGCCTCGTTTCGCTCGTGATACCTGCCCGTGTACGACGGTAGCCGCCGACCGGGGAACAGGCACTGCCGAAAGCCACGAAAGGTGCGGGACGAAAGTCCCGGTGCGCAGGCGGGCGCACCGGGCGCGTCCGGCGGGCGCGGGGTACCGCGCGTGCGGCGCCTCCGGTGCGCCGGACGCGCGGTGCTCCGGTGCTCCCGAGCGCTCCGGCCCTTCAGGGGCGCAGGTGCGCCCAGGGCCGCGCGGTCTCGAACGCGCGGCAGGCCGCCATGACCAGCGGGTCGGCATGGCGCGGGCCCACCACCTGCAGGCCCACCGGCAGGCCGGCCCCGGTGAAGCCGCACGGCACGCTCGCGGCCGGCTGCTGGGTCATGTTGAACGGATAGCTGAACCCCGCCCAGGAGGTCCAGCGGCGCTCGCCCGAGCCGGGCGGCGCCTCCAGGCCCGCCTCGAAGGCGGCGATGGGCATGGCCGGGGTCAGCAGCAGGTCGTACTCCCGGTGGAAGCGCCCCATCGCCTCGCCCATGGACATGCGCGTGGCCATGGCGGTCAGGTAGTCCTGCGCGGAGTAGGTCAGCCCCTCCTCGACGATCTCGCGCAGCCCGGGGTCGAGCCGCTCGCGCTGGGCGTCGCCGAGGGCCTCGGTGGCCTTGGCGGCGCCGGTGTACCAGAGGATCTGGAAGTGCTCCAGCGACTCCGGGACCGGGGGGTCGGCCTGCTCGACGACCGCGCCCAGCTCCTCGAAGGCCGCGGCCGCCCGGGCGACGATGCGCGCGACCTCCGGGTCGACCGACAGGTGGCCCAGTGCCGGGCTGTAGGCGATGCGCAGCCCGCGCATCGGGGTCTCCAGCGACTCGGCGAAGGAGTACGCGGGCGAGGCCAGCCGGGCCCAGTCGCGGTAGTCGGGCCGGGTGATGACGTCGAGCATGAGCGCCGCGTCGGCGACCGTGCGTGTCATCGGTCCGGAGTGGGCCAGACTGCCGAAGGCGCTGGCCGGGTAGTGCGGGACCAGGCCCCAGGTCGGCTTGATCGCGAAGACGCCGGAGAAGCTGGCGGGGATGCGCACCGACCCGCCGCCGTCGGTGCCCGTCGCCAGCGGGCCCATGCCCGCGGCGACGGCGGCCGCGGCGCCGCCGCTGGAGCCGCCGGGGGTCTTGTCGAGGTCCCACGGGTTGCGGGTGACGCCGTACAGCGGGCTGTCGGTGACGCCCTTCCAGGCGATCTCAGGGGTGGTGGTCTTGCCGACGAACACCGCGCCTTCCTCGCGCAGCCGCGCCACCACCGGGGAGTCCTGCTCCCAGGTCTGGTCCGGGTCGGTGTTGAGCGAGCCGCGCAGGGTGGGCCAGCCGCGGGTCAGCATGATGTCCTTGATCGACGTCGGCACGCCGTCGAGGCGGCCGAGCGGCTCGCCGCGGCGCCAGCGCTCCTCGGACCCGCGCGCGGCCTCGCGGGCGCCGTCGGCGTCGACCAGGCAGAAGGCGTTCAGCGCGGGGTTGCCGCGGTCGATGGCCTCCAGCACGGCGTCCGTGGCCTCCACCGGCGACAGCTCGCCGCGGGCGTAGGCCCCGAGCAGCTCGGTGGCCGGCATCCAGGCGGGCGAGTCGGCCTGCGCGGAGGCGGCGTCCGCCCCGTCCCGCGGCGCCTCGGCGTCGCCCTGGTCCAGCCCCTCGAACTTGGTACTCAATCTCAGTCCTTCCTGACGTCGGCACGTGGTGGGCGGAGCGCGGACCCGGGGGTCCAGGGCGGTGTCAGGGACCGGAGACGTACCCGCGCGACTTGTCAACGACGTTGCGCAGCGGATTCCCGTCGAGGTAGCGGTCCAGGTTGTCGGTGAAGAGGTCGACCAGCTCGTCCAGCCAGCCCACGACGTCGCCGGACATGTGCGGCGACACGAGGGCGCCGGGGGCGTCCCACAGCGGGGAGTCCGCGGGCAGCGGCTCGGTGCGTGCGACGTCGAGCGCGGCCCCGGCGATCGAGCCCGCGTGCAGGGCGCGCACGAGCGCGTCCTCGTCGACCAGCGGGCCGCGGCCGACGTTGATCAGCCGGGCGCCGGGCCGCATGCGGGCGAGGAAGGCGGCGTCGGCGAGGTCGCGGGTGGCGTCGGTGAGGGGCGCGGCCAGTACGACGTAGTCGGCGCGGGGCAGCGCCTCGGCCAGGCCGGGGGCCGCGGTGTCCTGGGAGGCTTCGACGACGGTGCCGAAGTCGGGGTCCTCGGGCCGCGCGGCGCGGCCGGCGCCCTCGACGGTCATGCCGACGGCGCGCAGCCGGCGGGCGATGGCGCGGCCGATGGGCCCGGTGCCGATCACCAGCGCGTGCTTGCCGCCGACGCGCTCGGTCTCGCGGTGGCGCCACTCGCGGCGGCTCTGGTGGCCGAGCGTGGCGGGCAGGTCCTTGGCGAAGGCGATCACCAGGCCCAGGACGTACTCGGCCATCGGCTCGTCGAAGACGCCGCGGGAGTTGGTCACGACCACGTCGCTGCCGACGAGGCCGTCGAACATCAGGTTGTCGACCCCGGCGGTGGCGGCGTGCACCCAGCGCAGGCTGTCGGCCTTGGGCCAGGCCGCTTCCAGCGCCTCGGAGAACAGGTCCCAGACGAACAGGGCGTCGGCGCCGGGCAGGACCTCGCCGAGGCGGTCGGCGGTGGCGTAGCGCACGGACGCGAGCCCGGGGTGGTCGTCGAGGCGCGCGCTGCCGGGGGGAAGCTCGCCGCCGTGCAGGACGGCGAGGCGGGTCTGCGGCTGTGTTGCGGGTGTCACTGCGGGCGGCTCCGGGTTCAACAGACGTGGTCGGCCAAGCGGTTTCGCTGCTCTGCCTACCCGCGATCACCGCCGTCCAATGGTCGGGTACCGCGAATGCGGTTGAAACGCTAGGCAGAGCCCGTAGGATTGTCAACAATATGCGGGAAGTCGCGAAACGGCGGTGAGCAGGGCCGATCGGCGCGCGCGCTGCGCACCGCTCAGTCGGAGGCCAAGCGGTCTTAGGAAGACAAAACAGGCAGTCAACTCCTTGGCTCACAGAACGACATGGCTACGATCCGACTTCCGCCGCCCCCGCTGTCGCACGGGGGTGGAGCGGTCGGCGCGGCACCGCGAACGCAGCGGCGACGTAACACGCCAACCCGCCCGAACGTTGCCCTGTCGGGCTTTTCGATCGTATGATTGTCGACAATCAGCACCGTCGAGCCTGATGCCCCGCATCGCGTTGCGTCGCCGGGGATCAGGGGGCTGCGCGTTGACAAGTTGACACGACTCGACCGACCGGCAGCGCCCGCCACGGGCGGCTGCGGCACAGCCCATCACCGCCTGCAAAGCACGATAAGTCCTATCATCGGCCGACCGCCGTCCGCGCTCAGCCGCGGCGGCCCCGCACCCGGCCTCCCGAGCCGGCCGGCCCCGGCCTCATCCCGTCTCCCGCCCGGGAACGCCCGACCCGTGTCCTCGGCGGTGCGTCACGGTGCCCAGTTAGAAAGGCCCAACCGACGATGCCCAGGTACATGACCATCAGCCTGGAGAAGCGCGGCGTCTCCTGCGTGGCCGAGCTGCTCGAGAAGGACGCCCCGCGCACCTGCGACGCGGTGTGGGACGCGCTCCCCCAGGGCAGCGACATCTACCACGCCAAGTACGCCCGCAACGAGGTCTACGCCATGGTCCCCCGGTTCGCCGCCGAGGAACCGGGCCAGGAGAACCCCACGGTCACCCCCATCCCCGGCGACGTCGTCTACTTCTCCTTCCCCGGCGGCATGCTCGACCGCCGCTTCAAGGAGGAGAAGGGCATCGACCACCTGCCCGGGGTCATCGACCTCGCCATCTTCTACGGCCGCAACAACCTGCTGCTCAACGGCGACGTCGGCTGGGTGCCGGGCAACGTCTACGCCAGCATCGTCGAGGGCCTGGGCCCCATGGCCGAGGCCTGCCACGACGTCTGGCGCTCCGGCGCGATCGGAGAGCGCCTCACCTACCGGCGGCTGGAGGACTAGCTGACAGCGCTCCCGCGCCTCCCCCGGGGGCCGCACACCCGCGGCCCCGAAACCGATAACACGCAGAGAAGGAGGTGAGTGACCAATGCGGACCGATCGGAACGCCGGAGAACCGGTGAGCGGCGACGAACAGGAAGAGCGGGTCCTCCTCAAGCACCCTGAGACCGCCCCCGACCCCGGCACGGACGCGAACGGGGCCACGCCTGCGGGCTCCGCCGACGTGGTGGAGCTCTCCGCCCTGGCCGAGACCCCGTGGCAGTCCGGCGTGGGCATCGTGGCCCCCTACGACTTCGCGCTGGACCGCGAGCTGTGGCGCTGGGCGCCCGACGACGTATCGCTCTACGTCACGCGGCTGCCGTTCGTGCCGGTACCGGTGACCGTCGACCAGGCCTCGGCGCTGAGCGACGGCGACGACGTGGCGCGGGCGACCCGCAACCTGCTGGCCCCCGAACCGCTGGTCGTCGGCTACGCGTGCGCCTCGGGCAGCTTCGTGCACGGCGCCGAGGGCCAGCAGCGCCTGCGCCAGAGCATCCTGGACGCGGGCGCGCCCGCTGCGGTCACCACCTCCGGGGCGACGATCCAGGCGCTGGAGGCGCTGGACGTGCGCCGCATCGCGGTCGTCACACCCTACGTCGACAGCGTCACCGAGCGGCTGCTGGACTTCCTGTCCGAGCACGGGGTCGAGCCCGCCTCCAGCGTCGGCCTGGGCCTGCTGGGCCACATCTGGAAGACCACCTACTCCGAGGTCGTCCAGGCGGTACGCGACGCCGACCGGCCCGACGCCGAAGCCGTGTTCATCAGCTGCACGAACGTGCTCACCTACGACATCATCGCGCCGCTCGAGCGCATGCTCGGCAAGCCGGTGATCGCCGCCAACCAGGTCACCATGTGGGCCGCGCTGCAGGCCATGGGCCGGCAGCCGGTGGCCCACGGCCAGCACCTCGTCGACGCAACCGCCCGCAGCACCGCCGCGTGACGGCCGGTCCCAACCACAGCGAGCCCCGGAAGGGCAGGTGTAGCCAGATGGCACGTGTCGGGTTCCTCTACCCCGGCTACAGCGCCGAGGACGACTACCCGGTGTTCGAGGAACTGCTGGGCGGCGACGTCCGCCTGCACCTCGTGCACACCCTGATGCGCGAGGACGCCCACCGGGTCGACGCGCTGCTGGACGTGGGCGGCTCCGACGTCCTCGGCGAGGGCGCGCGCGAGCTGCGGGCGCGCGGCGTCGACGCCGCCGTGTGGGCCTGCACCAGCGGGAGCTTCGTCTTCGGCTGGGAGGGCGCCCGCGCCCAGGCCGACGCCGTGGGCGACGAGGCGGGCGCGCCGTCGTCCAGCACGTCGTTCGCGTTCGTCAACGCGCTGACCACGCTGGGCATCGGCCGTGTGGCCATTGCCGCCAGCTACCCGGAGGACGTCGCCGAGCGCTTCGTGGAGTTCCTCGGCGCCGCCGGGATCGAGGTCGTCGCGTGGGCGGGGCGGGGGATCGTCACCGCCGCCGAGGTCGGCACCCTGGAGGCCGGCGACGTGCTGGACTGGGTCGCGGCGGGCGACCACCCCGAGGCCGAGGCCGTCCTGGTGCCCGACACCGCGCTGCACAGCGCGGCGATCCTGGACACCCTGGAGGAGCGGCTGGGCAAGACCGTGCTGACCGCCAACCAGGTCAGCGTGTGGGAGGGGCTGCGCCTGGCGGGCGCCGCCGCACCCCGCGACGGGCTCGGCACGCTGTTCCGCGCAGGGGCCGGGACAGCCGCCGCGGCCGAACGCTGACAGCCGGGTGCCCGCCGCGGCGCCGCAGCGGGCACCCGTCGAACGACGGCGCGTGAGGACGAGAGGAGTACGGATGCCATGAACTCCCACAGCGGGCTCGAACCCGTGCCGCGGAGGTCCACCGCCGCGCTGATCGCCGACCAGCTCCGCTCGGCGATCATGTACGGCCACCTGGCGCCCGGCGACCAGCTGGGCGAGACGGACCTCGCGGCGCAACTGGGGGTGAGCCGCGGCCCCTTGCGCGAAGCGATGCAGCGGCTGGTGCAGGAGGGCCTGCTGCGCAGCGAACGCCACCGCGGCCTGTTCGTCCGCGAGCTCGAAGCCGAAGACGTCCGCGACATCTACGTGGCGCGCCTCGCGGTGGAGCGCGCCTCCTGCGAGCTGATCATGCGCGGCAACCGGGGCGAGGCGCTGGCGCGCCTGACCGCCTCGCTGGACCGCCTGGTCGAGGCCGCCGAGACCGGCGACCGCACCGAGATGAGCGACGCCGACCAGGCCTTCCACCAGACCCTGGTGAGCTGCTCGGGCAACCGGCGGCTGGAGCGCATGGCGCAGACCCTGCTGGTGGAGACCCGCATGTGCCTGACGGTGATGCAGGACGTCTACCCCGAGGCCGCCGAGCTCGTCGACGAGCACCAGAAGCTGCTGGACGCCATAACCGAGGGCGACGAGAAGCGGCTGCTCCGGCTCATCGAGTCGCACATGCTCGACACCGTCGATCGCATCAACACGACCGGCCGTTCACGGGTGGGCGGCGCCCCGGCGGCCGGCGACTGAGCGCCCGGCCGCGGGTCTGCCGGTCGCCGGCGGGCCCGCGGCCGGAGGGAGCGGCGGACCGGTGACTGCCGGTCCGCCGGGCCGCCGGCCGCTGGGCCGCCGTTGCGGCAGCGACGGAGCACGCGCGAGCGCCGTGCACCCCCGGTCCGCACGGGACGGCTCCGCCTCGCCCACGACCTGGCGACCTGGCGACCTGCACGCAGAAGCGGACCGACCGCCTGGCGGCCGAGAGGCGCTGAAAAAGGGGGCGCCCGCACGACGCTGCGGACGTCCCCCTGCCGTATCCGGCTCGCTCCGGCCCGCGGCTACACGCCGCCGACCCCGATGTACTTGGTCTCCAGGAACTCCTCGATGCCCACGGTCCCGCCCTCGCGGCCGAGGCCGGAGTGCTTGACGCCGCCGAAGGGCGCCGCGGGGTTGGAGACGATGCCCTGGTTCAGCCCGACCATGCCGGTCTCCAGGGCCTCCGAAACCCGCAGGGCGCGGTTGAGGTCGCGCGTGTAGAGGTAGCTGACCAGGCCGTACTCGGTGTCGTTGGCGGCCGCCAGCGCCTCGTCCTCGGTGTCGAACGAGATGATCGGGGCCACCGGGCCGAAGATCTCCGTGGTGGAGAGCTCGCTGGACTGGGGCACGTCGGCCAGCACCGTGGGACGGTAGAAGTAGCCGTCGCCGTCGCCGGCGGAGCCCCCCACGAGCACGCGGGCGCCGCGGCCCACGGCGTCGTCGACGAGGCTCTGCACCTTCTCGCGGGCCTTGGCGTCGATCAGCGGGCCGACCTGGACGCCGTCCTCGGTGCCGCGGCCGAGCTTGAGGGCGCCCATGCGCTCGCTGAGCCTGCGGGCGAACTCCGTGGCGACACCCGACTGCACGTAGAGGCGGTTGGCCGCGGTGCAGGCCTCGCCGATGTTGCGCATCTTGGCCTGCATGGCGCCCTCGACGGCGGCGTCGATGTCGGCGTCGTCGAAGACCAGGAACGGGGCGTTGCCGCCGAGCTCCATGGAGGTGCGCAGGACCTGCTCGGCGCTCTGCTCCAGCAGCTTGCGGCCCACTCCGGTGGAGCCGGTGAAGGAGACCTTGCGGATGCGGCCGTCGCGCAGCAGCGGCTCGGTGACCCCGCCCGCGTCGGAGGTGGGCAGCACGCTGAGCACGCCCTCGGGCAGCCCGGCCTCGCGCAGGATGTCGGCCAGCGCGAGCGCGGACAGGGGCGTCTGCTGAGCGGGCTTGAGGATCATGGTGCAGCCGGCGGCGATGGCCGGGCCGATCTTGCGCGTGCCCATGGCCATGGGGAAGTTCCACGGCGTGATCAGCATGGACGGTCCCACCGGCTGGCGCATGACCAGGAAGCGCGCCTGGCCGTTGGGCGAGATGGAGTAGCCGCCCTCGATGCGCACGGCCTCCTCGGAGAACCAGCGCAGGAAGTCGGCGGCGTAGGCGATCTCGCCCTTGGCCTCGGCGAAGGGCTTGCCCATCTCCAGGGTCATCAGTAGCGCGAGGTCGTCCTGGCGCTGCATGAGCAGCTCGTAGGCGCGCCGCAGGATCTCGCCCCGCTCGCGGGGGGCGTGCTTGGCCCACGAGGGCTGGGCGGCGACGGCGGCGTCCAGAGCGGCGAAGCCGTCCTCGGTTCCGGCGTCGGCGACCTCGCACAGCACGGACCCCGTGGAGGGGTCCTCGACCTTGAACACCGCTCCGCTGCGCGCCTCGCGCCACGTGCCGCCGACGAAGAGCTGCTTGGGCACGCGCTCGACGACCTGCGTCTCCCGTTCGGCCAAGGTCATTGCGCTACATCCCCTTCTGGGCTGGTGGGTAACGGTGCGTTCGCCGCACGTGCGAAGGCGCCGCGGCGAATACCTCGGGTGACGCCTTCCCAGCGGCGAGCGCGGGCTAACCGCCGCCGTCGGTGTGTTCGTTCCGGCGGCGATGCCCGGATCCGCGCGGGGGTAGGCACGGACCTGGACACCGCCTCATGTGGGATGATTCCATAGCTCTGTCGATTGTCAACAATCCTACGGAAGAGGTCTGATGATGGCTGAGCCGTCGGCCGCGCTCTCCCCCCTGCTCAAGCAGGCCACACCTGTGCTGGCGGCGCGGGGCGAAGGTGTCTACATCTACGACGAGGACGACCGCCGCTATCTCGACTTCACCGCCGGCATCGGTGTCACCAGCACCGGCCACTGCCATCCCCGCGTCGTCGAGGCCGCGCAGCGCCAGGTCGCCACGCTCGTGCACGGCCAGTACACCACGGTCATGCACCGGCCCCTCCTCCAGCTCACCGAGCGGCTGGGCGGGGTGCTGCCCGACGGCCTCGACCGGCTCTTCTACGTCAACTCCGGCAGCGAGGCCGTCGAGGCGGCGCTGCGGCTGGCGCGCCAGGCCACCGGCCGGCAGAACGCGATCGTCTTCCAGGGCGGCTTCCACGGGCGCACCATGGCGGCGGCGTCGCTGACCACCTCCGGCACCAAGATCCGCGCGGGCATCGGACCGCTGATGCCGGGCGTCGTGGTCCTCCCGTTCCCCTACGCCTACCGGCTGGGGATGAGCGAGGAGGAGGCCACGGAGTACGCCCTGCGCGAGCTGGACTACCAGCTGGCCACGGTCAGCGCGCCGAAGGACACCGCGGCGGTCTTCGTCGAGCCCGTGCTGGGCGAGGGCGGCTACGTCCCGGCGCCGGCGGCCTTCCTGCGGGGGCTGCGCGAGCGGGCCGACCAGCACGGCATCCTGCTCGTCGTCGACGAGGTGCAGACGGGCTTCGGGCGCACCGGCGCCTTCTGGGGCCACGAGCACGCGGGCATCCGCCCCGACATCACCATCATCGCCAAGGGCCTGGCCAGCGGCTTCCCGCTGTCGGGGATCGCCGCGCCGCACGAGCTGATGGAGAAGGCCTGGCCGGGGTCGCAGGGCGGCACCTACGGCGGCAACGCGGTCTCGTGCGCGGCGGCGCTGGCCACCCTCGACGTCATCGAGGACGAGGGCCTCGTCGCCAACGCCGCCGAGATGGGCGTACGCCTCACGCGCGGCCTGGCGGGCGTGGCCGCCGACCACGACGTGATCGGCGACGTGCGCGGCCCGGGCCTGATGGTCGGCAACGAGTTCACCGCCCCCGACGGCTCCCCGGACACCGCGACCGCCACCCGCGCCCACAAAGCCGCGGCCGAGAAGGGCCTGCTCCTGCTCACCTGCGGCCCGCACGGCAACGTGGTCCGCATGATCCCGCCGCTCATCGTCACCGCCGACCAGATCGACCAGGCCGTCGACCTGTGGTCCCAGGCGGTGAAGGAGGCCACGGCCTGACGGACGGCCTGACGAACCAGCCCCCCATGGGGGCCTCCGCCGGGTCACCCCGGTCGGCGGAGGCCCCCATGGGACGTCCCTCACACGCCCCCGCCGCCGGCGGATAATCCGGCGAAACCGCTCCGTTCCCCGTGGTAGAGTCATACACGTCTTCCGCAGGGAGCCCCCCGGGGACCCCGGGCGGAGGACACACAACCGAATCAGCGCTCGTAGCTCAATGGATAGAGCATCTGACTACGGATCAGAAGGTTGGGGGTTCGAATCCTCCCGAGCGCGCCGCAGGTCACAGACCTGAACGAAGGCCCTGAGCAGGGAAAATCCGGCTCAGGGCCTTCGTCGTTGTGTACGGCTGTATGCGACCGGAGCCGGTTGGCTACTGCTGTCTGTGCTGAATGTGTGCTGAAGTTCTGAGTGCCGAGTGCGCACGCAGCGTGCACACTCGGCACCGCCAAAAAATCTTCGAAGCTCTTTCCCTCGTGGCACTGAACCGCCCCAACGCGGCCACCGAGGCCAGCGGGCGCTCTTCAGCACCGTGTCGGTGCTGGGCCCGGCCAACTCAGCGATCTGGCCGGTCCGGTAGGGCTCCCGGCGATGATCGGACTGCCACGCGGTGCGAGCGGCGGAAGGCTTGTCCAAAGGTCATCTGCGTGATGATCTACGGTCCCACGCAGCCAGTGCTCTCACCACTGCGGGTATGTCGGAGCGCTCGGCTCGTATGAGGGCGACGAGGCCCACGACCAGTCGGACCGCCAGACGGCCGACCTGGATTGCTGCGAGTGCGATAAGCACGAGCGCGGCGTAGGGCGCCCCGGCATCGAAAGCAGCCTGAACGAGTCCAGACATGACAAACCACAACCTTGGCAAGACTGTGGTTCCCGAGATCAGTTAGGCGGCGCTCGTTGCCTGGCGCACCGGGATCCACAGGCCTAGCTCAGTTGTGGGGCCCTGAGCCTAGGTTCTGGCCCAGGGCGATGAAGTAAGCGCTCGGCCCAGCATACCGACTGAGGCGCTTCCATCGCTCACTCTCGGCCCTCGATCGGCTGTCCGCGTCGGGCATGATGACCTCGCCGCGAGGCGCTGTCGTACTCGGACGAGGACCGCCGGCGTGGTTACTCGCCCCCGAGGGGGTGGGCCTGGGGCTAAAGCAGGCGCGCACGGTTCCCGTCGTTCGGGCAGCTCACCTTTCCCATCCGCGTGCCTGACCAGCCAGCTTCAGATCCGATGCGTCGCCAGAGCTAAAAGCCGTCAAACCCCTTCGCGGCCTGGCGCTTGTCGACTTCGGCGCGGCCATCAATGCAGCGGGCGTAGACCTTCAACAGCATATGGACGCTGTGACCAGCCCACTCGGCGACCTGAGCCGGGTTTGTGGCCTGGTTCAACCACAGTGACACGCAAGCATGGCGTAGGTCGTAGGGACGCCGGGCCAGGGGCGTCTTCTGCTGGTCCGCAGTCAGCGCCTGCGAGCGGGCCCTGTCCCAGGCGCGCTGGTAGACGCCCGTGTCCAGTTGGCGCCCCCGGACACCGAAGAAGACCAGTCCCCCAGGGCCGTCGCCGAACTCCTGGCGGTGGCGCCGCAGGATCCGGGTGAGCCGCGGAGGAGAGGGCACCGTCCTCGTGGCCCCCTCCGGTCGTCCCTTCGGTTGGCGCCGATCGCGGTGATACCCGGAGTCGGTCCAGCGCCGACCGACATCAGGGGCGACCTCCCGCACGATGATCTCGCCCCAGTCCTCACCAGCGTCAGGCTCCTCCCATCGCTCCGTTTCCTCCTCCCCCTTCAACGAGGGCAGAACAACGTCTGCCCAGGTAAGGTTCACCGCCTCCTCGGGGCGCAGCGCCGCGAGAAACAGTGTGGAGAAGAACGCCTCCAGCCGCGGGCCGCTGGGTTGACGCCCGGCGATCACATCGATCAGCGCCCGCGCCTGCGCCGGATTGGGCACCGCGTGGCGATCGACCTGGGAGTTGGTCACGGGAGTGCTCCACTTCACCAGGGCAATGGGGTTGGAGGGGAGATGACCGCACTCCACGGCGTAATCCAGGACATGGGAGAGGACCCGCTTTGCCTTGACCGCGCTGCTGGGCGCGGTTCTGGTGCCGTCCTTCTTACTGGTGATGCGGGTGAGCACGGCCCGCATCGTCGGCGGGTGCATGAGCGCGTCCATGGGCACGGTGTGCGTTGCGGCCCACTGCAGCGCTTGGTCGAGGTCGGCGGAGCGTTGGCTGCTGCGGTGGGCGGTGTTGAAGGCGTGGCGCTGCAAGGCCAGACGCAACAGGTCGCTGTCGGGTTTGCCGGCCTCGCTGCTCCACAGCGCCTCGGTGGCGTCGGTGAGGATGCGGGCGCGGTCTTGGCGGTGCTTGGCCGAGGTCGCCCTCCAGTGCTCATCGACATAGGAGCACACGAACGCAAACCAGGTGGGAACCGCGTCCTCCTCCTGTGCCCAGGAGACGGGGCGGCCGGTGCTCAGGCGGAACGCCTCGCCGTTATTGGTGGCGTTGACGAGGTCGGATCGAAACGCGTCGGCCAGGGCCGCGGTGGCGTGCGGTTCGCGGAAGCGCTTGCCGCCCACGCTCCAGCGCACGGTGTGGGTGGTCTTGCGTTTGCCCTTGTAGACCTCGAACTTTCTCCAGATCCGAACGTCGTAGGAAGTGTCGTCCATCAGTGGGCCTCCTCCAAGGTTTCCAGCCAGCGGTCGAGATCGACGCGCCGAATGCGCAGCGCGCCGTTGGGCAGCTTCAGACAGCGGGGCCCTCGACCCTTGGCCCGCCAGGTGTTGAAGGTGGACCGTGAGATGTGGAGTTCGCGGCAGATCTCGTCGACGGTCAGCCAGCCGCGCGGGCCGGATGCCGGGGTCCGGTTGTTCACCTGCGCACCCCCTGAACGAGACCGCGGAGTGGAGGCGCGTGGTCACGCATGGTCCTGGCCGGGAGGCGCCCCACACGTCCGGCGCCCGGTTCGCACGGTGGTGATTCCGGCGATGCGCATAGTCGGCGGTGCCCCGGGTGATCGCCACGCCGGGCGTCCTCCAGGCACAGGCGGTGGAGCAAACTCCACCGACGTGCCCGTGGGATGAAAGCCCCGTGAGCTGCGGAGCTGTCACCGTATGAGCTGTCAGAAGGGGTTTGGCACCCGCGCTCGGATAGGTGAGGGATGTCTGTCCTGCAAGCCATACGGCGGCGTTGTACACGGGCGCAGCGCGCCACCGTAGGCGATGGCGCTTCGTGGCCCGAGAGGGGTTGTGTAGTGCCGTCGCCGATCGTGCGGTGGGCGGTAGCTGGCGGGGAAGCGGAGTCGCCCGCGCGGCAGGGTCGCGTTGCCACGACAGTGCCGCTGCCGCTGTACCGGCAGGACAGGCCAACCCCGGTATTGCGCGATTGCCGCGGCACGGATGAACCGTCGCCGCAGCTGCCGGTGGGAAGGCGGGAGTGCCGGGAGTCGGTCACGGGTTCTGCACCTCCCATCGGGTGCGGGCGGTGTTGTCCACCCCGCGGTCGGCCCGATGGCGGTTGGTGCGCTGCCACCCGCGCCGCGGCGGCAATGCCGCGGCCGGCCGCCATCCCACGGCACGCAGTGACGCGCCGCTCTCACCCTGTTGGGTGTAGGTGATCAGGCGGCGATACCCCATGGCACGGGCAGCCCGCCAGGCAGCGGCGTAAAGCATGCTGGGCGCGTTGAAGGTGCCGTCGGTGGCCACGCGCACGACTTCCAACGTGGCCCCGTCATCGAGCATCCGCGCCACGGGCCGCCCGATGACCGCGACCCCGACCAGGGCGCCGTCCTCGGCGGCGGCGCCGATGCTGTACTTGTGGCCCACCGGGGGCCGGTGGTGACGGTGCCAGGCCGACACGAATTCGCGGGCTTGGCGGAAGGAAACAGGAACGATGCGCAGGCTCACCGCACACCTCCGTCACGTCGTGGACTGAGCAAGTGGCCGATCGGACATCTGGCCCGCAGTAGCGCGCGGCTGCGCTCACGATCGGGGCCGAGAGCGAGGACGGATGCGGTCATGCGGCACCTCCTCCTGCGGGTCCGGAGCCAGCCTCATCACCGCGGCAGGACCACGGGGAACACCCGTCGGGCTCGGGCCCGGTGTCGATGCCGAAGTCGACCTGGTCCAAGGGGATGCGGTCGCGGTGCAGGTAGGCCGTGCCCTGAAGTGGCATGCCGTTCGCAGTAGCGCCCGGAGGGCCGTGGCGGATGGCGGCATCGAAGGTAACGGCGTCCTCGAAGGAGGCGGGATCGGTGGCTCGCATCTCCGCCCAGGACTCGTTGGAGCGGAACGGGCACCCGATGCAGGCGGATTTGGGGGTGTCGCCGAGGTCGTGAAGGGTGAGGAAGGCGGCGCAGTCGCGGCGCGTCCAGCCGATGTCCAGCAGCGGGAAGACGTTGCGCAGATAGCCGACGTCGGCGTCCTTGGCGCGGTGGACCTCGTCGACGCTGATGCCGATGGCCTGCTCGGCAGTTACCCCCGTGGGGACGCGTGCCGGATGGGGATAGCCCAGTAGGCGCCGGGCCTCGCGCTTGAGCGGGCGGACCTTGTACTCGCTGGTGCATTGGCGCCGGCCCATTCGGCGCTCGCCGTTGGGGCCTTTGATGAACAGCGGCATTGATGCGAACCGGTGCTCCGGGCTCAGTGCGTCGTCGCGGATGTTGCCGGCGGCAACGCGCAGCAGGGGGATCCCGGCATCGGCGGCAACGGCTTCGAGCCGCTCCAGGTGCCGGTAGACGGCCGGGGGTTCCCATCCGGTGTCGGCGAACAGGGCGTGGTCGAAGGTCGGGATGGCGCCGTGGGCGGCGAGCAGCAGGAGGGTGCTGGACTGCACGCCCGCCCCCAGCGACAGCAGCTTCAGCGCGGGTGCGGGCCGGTGCGGATCACGTGGGGCCATGGGTTGGTGTCGGCGGCGGCCAGAAACACGTCCTACTTGTAGATGCAGAATTCATCCCCGCAGAGCGTCCACCCCGCTCTTGAAGTTGATCATGGGTGTGCGTACGCACACTCGACGCGCCGCACTCGCCGGCGCGGCTGCGCTGGGGATGGGCGGACGGGTGCTTTTCATTAGCCGAATCTTCGCCGATTCTTCGCACACCCGGTTGCGAAGATCGTGCTCATTTTTGGCTAACAGCCTTATGTATGACTGGTGGCTCCCGACAACGCGAGGGAGTTTTCACCATGGCCAGTCCAATGCCGTTTTCCGTTCTGCGCCGCTCCTTTGACACGCTTTCCCGCACCCCCGGCGGCCCGCTGCTCGATCTCGGCGGTATTTCCGATGCTCCCCGCCCGGCGATGGGGCCGGCCGAGTTGGCGGACTGGCTGCCCCGAGCCGCCACCGAGACCGCTGACGAGGCCTGGCGGCGCCTGATCACTCGGGCGCGCAGCGGTGAAGCCGCCTGGGCGGTGGTCACCGCCGGGCTTGCGCTGCCCGGCCTGTACGGCATCCGCCGGCGGCTGGGCGCAGGGCTGGGGCCGGACGCGGCCGATCTGGAGGGCGAGATGCTCAGCGCCCTGCTGGACGAGATCCGCGTCCTGGACCTGGCCCCGGGGGCGGTGTGTGGGCGGTTGGTCTATGCGGTGCGCAAGGCCGCACAGCGGTTCCGCTACCGCTGCCTGCGCGACCAGCCCCACCAGGGCGATCCCCACCCCGCGGTGGCGCACGGCCGTGCGGTGACGCCCGGTGCGCGCGGCCCGGTGAGCGTGCTGGCCGAAGCCATCACCAAAGGCGTGCTCACGCACCTGGAGGCCGAGTTGATCGCGCGCACCCACCTGGAAGGCCGCCAACTCACTGCGGTCGCCCACGAACTGGGGGTGGGCTATACGACCGCGCGGCGCAGGCGCACCCACGCCCGCACACGCCTGGTCCGCGCCCTGGGCGAGGACAAATCCGTCGATCCGGTGGACGCTTTCGGGGCCTGAATTCTGCATCTACAAGTGAGGGGTTTTTCCACCCTCGCTGCGACGGGGCAGGGGCGCGGCCATCACACGTCCCTGATTTCCGCATCCGGTCGACGAAAGGAGAAGTCGGCGCACCCCCTGCCCCTCCCCAGCGCTTTTACATCACTGTTTTCGAGGTGAGGGTTATGTCGATCCCACACACCCACTCGTTGCGAGCCGCACTGTGCGGCGTATTCGTCGGTCTTGTGTTCGTGCTCGGCGCGGTTGATCCGGCGCTGGCCCAAGGCGCCGAACAGCCCGGGGTCTCGGATCTGGGTGAGGTGATCACCAACATCCGCAACTGGCTGGTGGGCCTGCTGGTGGCGCTGGCCACGCTGCTGCTGACCATCGGCGGGCTGCGCTACCTGCTGGCCGGCGGGGATCCCGGCGAGGTCAGCAAGGCCAAGGACACCCTCAAGTACAGCGCCTTGGGCTATGGGGTGGCGATCCTCGCCCCGATCCTGGTGGAGATCCTGCGCGGCTTCGTCGGGCTGGACTGAGGATGCGCACCCGCTACCGCGTCGGATTCGCCGTTGCCGCTGTGGCACTGATCGTGCTGGCTCCGGTTGCCGCGCCCCTGGCCCCGGCAGTGGGTGCGGCACCGGCCGATGCCGCGGTTGCCGCTCCGGCGCCGCCGGAGCCCGCCCCCGGTACCGAACCGGAACCACCGCCGACCCCAGCGCCGTCTCCCCCTCCCGAGGACTCGCCTGCCCCCTCGCCCGCACCTGGAGCCGAGCCCGAACCGCCCGAGGACACCGGTAGCAGCGGCGACGGTGAGAGCGACGAGAGACAAGATGGCCCGCCTGCGGCGGGTGGGGAGTGCGGCGCGTTCGACTATGCCTGCAAGGTCAACGAGGCCGTCAACACCTGGCTGGTCTCGACCGTGACCGACATGGCCAACGCCGGCCTGGTCACCGCCGCGGTCGGCATGATCTACACCCCGCCGCCCACTTCCGGAATCGAAGATGCCTGGGAGGTTTCCCGCGGGGTGGTCGCCACCACCTACGTGCTCGTGGTGACCGTGGCCGGGGTGCTGGTGATGACCAACCCGAGCGTGCAGACCTCGGCCAGCGCCAAGGAGGTCCTGCCGCGGCTGCTGCTGGGCTTCGTCGGCGCCAACGCGAGCTGGTTCCTGTGCTCCTTGATGGCCGATGTCGGCAACGGGGCCGCCCTGGGGCTGGTCAGCGACACCGCCACGCCCGAGAGCGTGGCCCAGGCCGTGGGGCGCATCATCGCCAACCCCGAGGGCGAGCTGTTCATCATCGTGCTGCTCTTCCTGGTGGCCAACCTCTTGGCGGTGTTCCTGTACTTCGCCGTGCTGAAGTCGGATCGTAGCCATGTCGTTCTGTGAGCCAAGGAGTTGACTGCCTGTTTTGTCTTCCCTAAGACCGCTTGGCCTCCGACTTCCCGGCTGTGGTGGCGGGCGATGTCGGCCCTGCTGATCATTCAGGTGGCCCAGGCCCTGGTGCTGCGCATCGCGGTGACCATATTCCTCAACCGCGAGCAGATGCAGACTCTCGATCCGGGCGGCACCGTGAGCTCCCTGGCCGATGTGGCGCTGTTGATCTGCTGCCTGTATGTGCTGGTGCGCATTCCGTACTGGGCGTTCAAGCAGGTGTTCAACCTGCAAGCCTCGCCGGTGGTCAAGGGCGCCAAGCTTGCGGTGAGCCTGCTGGTATTTCGCAACATCGGACGGGCGGTTGCCGCCGCGCGGGGCGGGGCCTCAGCCGGGGGCGGCGGCGGGAGTGGACTCCGTGGCCGCGGCGCGCCCCGGGGTGGAGGCGGCGATCCGAATGCGGGCGGCCCGGGGCGTGGGCGTGCTGCCTCAGGCGGATCCGGCGCCCAGAGCGGCTCCTCTCGCCCCGCGGGCGCCCCGGGTGGTAGAGGCACCCAAGCTCAGCCGGGCGGGGCGGCAAGCACCGGCGGCGCGCGCCGTCGCAGCGGCACGGGCAATGCGGCGGGGCCGCTGCGCGGCACCGTCCACCCGCCCGGCGGCAACGGCCGGCAACAGAACCGTCCCCGCGGCGGCCCAGGCGCTTCCCCTGCACGCTCCTCCGAGGCCGGCGGAACTGCCGGAGGAAGCCGGCCCGGGGCCGGTCCGGGCTCGGGCCCTGGCGACACGACCACCGACGGGCGCGGCCCCCGGCAAGGCCCGGGATCGGCATCGGCCGGCCCAGGACGGGCGTACTCCGGCGGGATCCGCGCCCACCGGCCCCGCCCGCCCGGCCCGCACCCGCCGCCTGATCCGGACCGCTATCGGCCGATTCGCCCCGAAAACGTCCGCCTCCCCCCGCAGCAACCGCCGCGGGGGCGCCGGTCGCGCCCGGTGCGCCCGCGCCCTCGCCCCAGCCGCCGCCCAAACAACGAAGCAGGAGACGACTGATGGTGCGTGCACGCATGCCCGCCGACATCGAGCGCGAGGACACCCTGCTGGCCAACCTGACCGCGCGCCAACTGCTGATCATCGCCACCCCCGCCCTGGCCCTATGGGGCCTGTGGAGCGCGGTGGGCGATCTCGTTGCGCTCCCGGTGGTGGGGGCCCTCGCGGTGCCGGTGATGGGCGCTGCGGTGGCCGCCGCCCTGGTACGCCGCGACGGACTCAGCCTCGACCGCCTCCTGGTGGCCGCGGTGGGTTTCCTGCGCTCCCCCAAGCGGCGCTCGACCACCGCCCCTGCCGCCGCCGAGGTGCCCTCCTGGATCAGTGCCCACCCGGGGCCGCTGCCCGCACCCTTGGAGCTGCCGGTGGCGGCAATCGGCGACGACGGCACCATCGACCTGGGCGAACACGGCGCCGCCCTCATCCTCGACTGCTCGACGGTCAACATCGGGCTGCGCACCGAGGAAGAACGCGCCGCCCTGGTGGCCGGGTTCGCCTCCTACCTCAACTCCCTCGCCACCCCGGTGCAGATCCTGGTGCGGGCCGAATCGGTACGGCTGGACCCCCTGGTTGCCGCCCTCGACGCCGCGGCACCCGATTTGCCGCATCCGGCACTGGAACAGGCCGCCCGCGAACACGCCGACTACCTCAGCGACCTGGCCGCCTCCCACACCCTGCTGTATCGCCGGGTGCTGCTGGTGCTGCGGGAGACCTCCGGCACCGCCCGGCAGCAGGCGGCAACGCTCAAGCGCCGGGCCGATGATGCCGCCCGGGCGCTGGCTGGTGCCGGCAGCACCGCCACGCCCCTTGACGGAGGCGCGGCTGCCGCGGTGCTCGCCGCAGCGGCCGACCCCACCCGCACCGGCGGTGTCGCCCCGGAGGATCTCGCCTCCCCCGATGCCGTGATCGCCGGCCCTGAAACCGAACAGCAGGAGGAGGGCTAAGCCATGCGGCGACTGTTGCGAACACGGCGGGCGCACCGGACGGCGACCAGGTCGGGCCCCGTTGACGCTGAGGTCGAGATCGGACCGCGCCGCATGCTCCTGGGCGAGGGCGCCGCGGCCTCCTTCGTCGTCACGGGCTATCCGGCCGAGGTGGGCCACGCCTGGCTGGAGCCGCTGCTGACCTACCCCGGCCGCCTAGATGTGTCCCTGCATGTGGAACCGGTGCCGCCGAAGGTGGCCGCCGACCGGCTGCGCCGCCAGATGGCCCGGCTGGAATCCTCCAACCAGACCGGGGCCGAGCAGGGCAAGCTGGAGGACTTCGAGTCCGAAGTGGCCGCCGCCGACGCCCGCGACATGGCCGCCTCCCTGGCCCGCGGGGACGGCAAGCTGTTTCGCGTCGGGTTGTCGGTCACCGTCCACGCCGCCTCCGAGGAAGAGTTGGAGGAGGAGGTCGGCCACGTCCAGTCGCTGGCCTCCTCCATGCTGATCGACGCCCGCCCCGCTTCCTACCGCCAACTCCAGGGGTGGGTCACGGCGCTGCCGGCGGGCGTGGATCTATTGGGCCAGCGCCGCAGCATGGACACCCACGCGCTCTCGGCGGCCTACCCGTTCGCCTCCCCCGACGTGGCGGTCGAGACCTCGCCCACCGCCGTCCTCTACGGCCTCAACGCCGACTCCTCCGGTGTGGTGGTCTGGGACCGGTGGGCGCTGGACACCTACAACACCGTCGTGTTGGCCCGCTCCGGCGCCGGCAAGTCCTACTTCTGCAAACTCGATCTGCTGCGCAGCATGTACGCCGGCGTCACGGCCGCGGTCATCGACCCCGAGGACGAATACACCCGCCTGACCGACGCAGTCGGCGGCACCACCATCCGCCTGGGCGAACCCGGGGTGCACCTCAACCCCCTCGACCTCGCTCTCGACCGAACGGCAACCCGCGACGCCCTGAGTCGGCGGGCGTTGTTCCTGCACACCCTGCTGGCGGTCATGCTCGGCGGTCCCCTGGGCCCGCGCCAGCGCGCCGCCCTGGACCAGGCGCTGATCGCCACCTACCGGGCCGCGGGCATCACCGCCGACGAGCGCACCTGGAACCGTCCCGCGCCGCTGCTGGCCGATCTGGTCGCCACCCTGGAGAACGAGGGCGACGAGCACGGCCGAGACCTCGCCGTCCAGCTCGCGCCCTACACCACGGGCTCCTACAACGAGCTTTTTCGCGCTCCTTCCACCCGGCGGCCTTCCGGCCATCTCGTGTCCTGGTCGCTGCGCGCGTTGCCGGACGAACTGAAGGCGGTGGGCACGCTGTTGGCGCTGGATGCGATCTGGCGCGGCGTCGCCGATGCCGCCCCCGATCACCCCCGCATGGTGCTGGTGGATGAGGGCTGGCTGCTCATGGCCGAGCCCGAGGGCGCGAAGTTCCTGTTCCGCCTGGCCAAGGCCGCCCGCAAACGCTGGGTCGGGTTGACGGTGGCCACCCAGGACGCCGCCGACGTACTCGGCTCCGAGCTGGGCAAAGCCGTCGTCGCCAACAGCGCAACGCAGGTCCTGATGCGCCAGGCGCCCCAGGCCATCGACCAGATCGCCGACTCCTTCGCGCTGTCCGACGGCGAGCGCCAGCACCTGCTCACCGCCTCACCTGGAGATGCGCTGCTGTGCAGCGGACAGCGCCGGGTGGCCTTCCAGGTGGTGGCCAGCGACACCGAACACGCCTTGGTCACAACAAACCCAGCCGAGCAGTTCACGAATCCCGACGACTCCGCCCGAAATCCCGACGACTCCACCGGTCTGGACACCGACACCGCCGAGGAGGACGACCTGCTGTGACCCCCCGTCTCACCGAACTGGGCCGCCTGCCCACCGCACTCGCCGAGTTCCTGTTCTTCCTGATCACCACCTATGGGTGGTATCTCCTAACCGCGGCGCTGGTGATCGTCGCCGCCCTGCTGGCCGCGCGCACCGCCGCCTCCTTGATGCGGCACCACCGCTGGGCCCGCGATGCCCGCCTCATCGAGATCCTGCCGCCGCCCGAGAGCGATCTCTCCGGGGCGGTGCACCTGTGGCGCCAGATGCTGGGCACCCTGCGCCCCGCCTGGAAACGGCTGCTGTTGGGCCAGCCCCACGTGGTGTGGGAATACGCCATGACCACCACCGGATTGGGCATCCGCATGTGGGTACCCGGCCCCACCCCGCCCGGCCTGGTCGAACGCGCCATCACGTCCTCCTGGCCCGGTGCCGCGGCCACCACCCGCCCCGTCCGCCCACCCGAAGCCGACCAGCACGTGCGGGGCGGCCGGGTCCGGCTGGCCCGCCCCGACCACTACCCCATCGAGACCAGCTACGACGAAGACCCGGTGCGCGCCCTGATCGGCGCGGCCGGCGACCTCATTGAGCATGAGCAGATCCTGGTGCAGATCGCGGTGCGCCCCATCACCGGGGCCCGGCTGCGCCGCGCAGGCCGCGCCGCCCACCGCCTGCGCCAGACCACTCCCGAGACCGCCGACCCCTTCGCCCCCGGCCACCGGCCCCGCCGGCACGGGCCCTCGCCGGAGGCCTCCAGCGAGATCCGCGCGATCGTGCACAAAGCCACCCAGCCCCGGCTGGAAACCCACATCCGCTACCTCATCACCTCGCCCGGCCAAGACGAGGAGGCGCACCAGCGACGCCGCGGCCGCTCCCACGCGCTGGCCGCCGCGTTCGCGGTCTTCAGCGGCCACAACTACTACCACCGCCGCCGCATGCTGCTACTCCCCCGGTGGCGCACCCAGGTGCGCTACATGAGCTCCGGCGACCTACTCACCGCCGCCGAACTGGCGGCCGTGGCGCACCTGCCCCTCGATGAGACCGTGCCGGGGCTGCAGCGCGCCCCGGCCCGCCCGGTTCCGCCCCCGCCCCAGGTCGCCGCCGACGCCCCGCAGGCGAGGCTGCTGGGCACGGCGGAACAGTCCGAGCGGCGCACCATCGCCCAACACGCCGCCGATGCACGCCAGCACACCCACATCATCGGCGGAACCGGCACCGGCAAAACCACCCTGCTGATGAACATGGCCCTGGACGACATCGCCAAAGGCCGCGGGCTGGTGATGATCGAACCCAAGGGCGAGTCCGACCTGCTGCTGCCCCGCATCCCCGAGGAGGCGATGGGCCGGGTCGTGCTGATCGATCCCGACGACGACGCCTCGCCGCCCGCCCTCAACGTGCTGGCCGGCACCGATCCGGTGCGTACCGCCGACACCATCACCGGGGTGTTCCAGCGCATCTTCGCCGACTCCTGGGGGCCGCGCACCGACGACATCCTGCGCTCGGCCGTGCTCACCCTCGCCGGAACCCCCCAGGCGAGCTTGGCCAACATCCCCAAGCTCCTCGACCAGCCGAGTTTTCGCCGCCGCGCCACCGCCCACCTCGAAGACACCTCCGTTTTGGCCGGGTTCTGGTCCTGGTACGAGGGCCTGTCCGAGCCGGCCCGGGCGCACGCCACCGCCCCGTTGATGAACAAGCTGCGCGCGGTCCTGCTGCGCGACTTCGCCCGCGACCTGCTGGCCGCCCGCCCCCACCACAGCCTGAACCTCGCCCGCGTGCTCGACAAGGACGCGATCATCATCGCCCGCCTCCCCAAGGGCGTGCTCGGCGAAGACACCAGCTCCCTGCTGGGTTCGCTCGTGCTGGCCCAGGTATGGCAAGGGGTGCTGGCCCGGGCCGCCCAACGGGAGTCCGAGCGGCGCGACATGGCGATCTACCTCGATGAGGCGCAGAACTTCCTCACCCTGCCCTACGGGCTGGGCGACATGCTCGCCGAAGCCCGCGCCTACCGCGCCGGACTCACCCTCGCCCACCAGGACCTGGCCCAACTCCCCCGCGAGCTACGCGAGGCCACCTCCACCAACGCCCGCTCCAAGATCTTCTTCGACGTCTCCCCCGAAGACGCCCGCGCCCTGGCCCGCCACGTCCACCCCGAACTCGGCGAACACGACTTGAGCCACCTGGCGCGGTTCCAGGCCGCCACCCGTCTGGTCGCCCACGGCGCGCTCACCCCCGCCTTCACCCTGCGCACCCAACCCCTGCCCGCACCCATCCGCGGGCGGGCCACCGCCGTGCGCAAGGCCGCCCGCACCAACCACGCCCCACCCGCCCGTTCCTGAAGGAGGCGAACCCGTTGTCTGTCGTTCTGCGCCCCGACCACCACGCCCCCATCCGGCCCCGCAGCTCGCCGGAGGTCATCAAGACGCTCGTGGCTCGCCTGACCGAGCGGGATCGGCGCATCATGCGCTTGATCTGGCGCCACAAGGTGCTGACCACCGACCAGCTCACCGCCCTGGGCTGGAACTCCTACAACACCGCCAAACAGCGCCTGGCCACCCTGCACCGGCTGCGCGCCCTGGAGCGCATCCGCCCATGGAACCCCCGCGGCGGCGCCCCCTGGCACTACGTCCTCGACACCCCCGGCGCCGAAATCCTCGCCGCTGAACACGGGCAGACACTGCGCGAGTTCGGCTACCGCCGCGACCGCGCCCTGAACCCGGTCACCTCCGCGGCGCTGGGCCATCTGCGCGGCCTCAACCAGGTCTTCGTCGATCTCTACGCCCACGCCCGCACCGAGGCCAACGACGCCCACCTGGACTGGTGGACCGAGGCCGAGTGCGCCGACCTCTACGGCGACATCGTCCGCCCCGACGGCGGCGGCACCTGGACCATCGCCAACCGCCACGTCGGCTTCTTCCTCGAATACGACATGGGCACCGAACGCCTGCGCCGCCTGGTCGACAAAATCGCCGCCTACGGCGAACTCGCCGCAACCACCGCCACCACCCCCGTTGTGCTGTTACACCTGCCCAACCGGCGCCGCGAGGCCCACCTGCGCCGCGCCCTCGGCACCGGCCCCGCGGTGACGGTGGCCACCGCCACCCACGACGCTCACCCGGCCGAAGCGGTCTGGGTGCGCGCCGACGACCCCCATCTGCACCCGCGCCGCCTCATCGACCTGGCCCCCGACGGCAAGACCGCCCACCAGCCGATGCTGCCCGCCTGGGACGACGAGGAGGAGGACGTTGGCTAGCCTCGGCTGCGGCGCCGCGCTGGGCGCCGCAGCCCTACTCGCCCCTGCCCTGGCCTTCTCCGCTCTCACCGCCATCGCCGACCCCGCCACCACCGCGGGGGCGCCCGCCGACGTCGAAGGGGTGCCCGACCGGCTGCTGAACGCCTACGCCAGCGCCGCAGCCACGCTGCACGAGACCCAGCCGCAGTGCTCCGGGATGCGTTGGCAGATCCTCGCGGGCATCGGCAAGATCGAGTCCTCACTGCTGGCCGGCCACGACATCGCCCCCAACGGCGACGTGTCCCCTCCCATGATCGGCCCCCGCCTGGACGGCTCCGGCGTCGGCGGCAATCTGACCCCGCACTACGACACCGACAACGGCACGTGGGACGGCGACACCGAATACGACCGCGCGGTAGGCCCCAATCAGCACCTGCCCTCGGGCTGGGACACCTACGGCGCTGACGGCAACGGCGACGGCGTCAAGGACCCGCACAACGCCTACGACTCGGCGCTGGCCAGCGCGCGGGAACTGTGCCTGAGCGCCGGCCAGGGCGGCGTCGACTTCACCGACCGCGAGGCGCTCGCCGAAGCGCTGTACCGCTACAACCACAGCGACCAATACGTGGCGGACGTGCTGGAGGCCATCGACCGCTTCGACGCCATCCCGGTATCCGCGGGAAGCGGCGCCGGCAGTTCGCAAGGCCGGGCCGCGGTCCAATGGGCGCTGCGCCAGGTCGGCAAACCCTACGTCTGGGCCGCCGAAGGCCCGGCCGCCTTCGACTGCTCCGGACTCACCATGTGGGCATGGCAGCAGGCGGGCGTGGACATCCCGCGCGTGACCACCGACCAATACCGCATCGGCACCGCCGTTTCCCTCGACGAACTTCAGCCCGGCGACCTCCTCTTCTACGACACCGGAGGCCCCGGCGCCCCGCCCGCACACGTCACGATGTACGTCGGCGACGGGAAGATGGTCAACGCCCCCTCCACAGGCAAGAACATCCGTGTGGAGCCGGTGTCCTCGGACTACTACAGCCCGTTACTCATGGGGATCCGGCGCCCCGAAACGTAGGATTAACCCCCTGGGCCCCATCTATGAAAGCCGTAGTTGCGACCTACCGGAGACGTAATCGGGTCACGTGGTCATCGCTGGTGCACCTCGGCTGGTGAGTGCGATGCCGGCATCCAGCCCGGGCAGCGAAGCCAGCCCCGTAGCCGCGGTCAAGCTCAGCCCTCAAGTGGGTGCGCCCCCGGCATCGCCGCAGCCGACCGACCGGCCGGTGGGTGTGCGCACCGCCGGCGCACTGCCGCTGGACCACACGGTCTGACGCATCGCGGACCGGCACACCCGTTGTTAGGCGGCGATCGAGTCCGCCACGTTCGTGATGCGCTATTCACGAGCTTTGTGGGATCCCGCAACTGCCGCCGAATGCGCTAACATAAGAGCTGGCCATATCACCTTTTGCCTAGTCAACAAATGGTACTGGCCAGGGAGTGGTCGGTCTCGTCCGGCCACTCCTTTTATGTGCGGTCTGCTGCGCAGCGGCGCGCACGCGCAGCGAATGGCAACGCCGCCTTGCACTACAGGATGGCGCCTGGTTCGCTATCTGAGCGTTTCCGCGATTGAGAGTGTCCTTGTGGCTCGTCTCTGTGGACCCACCCGGAACCGCGCCGTGGTGTTCCGCGGCTGGTGCGTACGCACGACGCGCCTCGTGCGTACGCACCACGGCCTCCCTTCGGACGCCCAGGCCGTCGAGCGTCAATCGGATGAGGCCCGCCGGATGGGCGACCCCGCGTCATCGCCCACTGGGCGGGCTCCGGTGCGCACGGCCTGTTCCACGCGGCGCCAGTCCGGTTCGGGCTCGTCCCACAGGACACGGTCCACGAACCGGTGAACGGGCCCCTGGACAGGCTGATCGGGGATGTGGGAGGTAACCACCCACATCTCCTCCGCGGTGAGTACATAGGCCCACTCGATGCCGGCGGGCCCGCAGCCGCTGGGCTCGTGTGGGCAGCGGCACTCCAGGAGCTGGGCGCCTTCGCTGCGCTGACCGTGGCAGTAGCAGGCCGGGTAGTGGCCTCGGATCGGCGAGGTGGCGCTGACGAAGCCGCTGAGGTCGAACTCGGCGCGGGTGAAGGGCCCGTGGGCGTCGGCGCCGGAGTAGAGCAGGCATGACCAGCCGGCCGGGTGGTCGGCGATCAGTGTCTGCGCCATGGCGGTGTGGTCGCAGTCGAAGGTGTGGTGGTAGAGCCGGTACAGCTCGCGCCCGAGGCCGGCGGGGTAGCTGTCGGTGTGGTGGTAGCGGCCCCACCAGCTGCCCTGCTGGGTGGGTAGGGCGATGGCTCCGCGGGTGCTCACTGGTCACCACCTCCGTCGAGGTCGTCGGCGGCGTCTGCGGCGCGTAGGAGCTGGGTTGCCAGCTCCCGGGCGCGCTGGGCAGGCAGGGGTACGAGGTGGGCGAGTTGGCCGGCCGGGGCGATCCAGGCCATGACCTGGCCGGTGGCCGGTTGCACGGCCGCGCCCACGGCGGGTGGTGTCGGTACGCTGGGCATGCTTTGCCTCCGGTTCTTGCGCGTGTGTTGTGTCGGGGACTGTTGGGGGTGAGGCAGGGGTCGACCTGCGGCTTTCAGGTCGGCCCCGCTCGATCGAGGTACGCGGGGCGTTGAGCCCTCGGGGATGTGTGCGCTGCCGGGTATTGGGGATCGGCGGGGGTCACCCGGAGCGGTAGAACTCCTCCCACCGGTCGCCCATCCACAGTTCAGCGCGCACAATGCGCGGCCCCAGGGCCAGGTGGGGTGCGCTGGCGCGGGCCAGCGCGTAGTCGAAGGGCCTCCCCGGCCTGGTGCGGAACTCGAACACCTGAGGGATGCCGGAGGCGTCGAACCCGCGCACCACATGGGTGCGGTCGGCGTCGGCTTGGGCCACGAGCGCGGCGTATTCGTACTCGCCGTCCAGCGCGTCGAGCACCGCTTCCTCGTCGACGGGTTGGCCGTCCCCACTGCGACACGCGGTGACGAACTCCTCGACCACGTGGCGCGCCTGCGCGCTGGCGGGGGTGAACTCCGTGGGACCGCCGTGGCCGGTGTTGGAGATGGTGCCCAGCAGGGTGGAGTCCTCGCACAGCCGAGCCGTCCAGGCGATGCCGCGCGGTGTTTCGAGCTGGTCGACGTGGGTGACGCGGATGCGGGTGTGGGGCACCTGCAGACCGGTGTGGACAAGGGTGATCACGACTTCCTCCGTTTCCTGGTTGTGCGGTCGCTGTCGGGGTGGTGGGTCGGTGGTACTCACGCGGCGTCGCCGCGGGTGAGCCGGTCCAGGGCCTGGAGCATCGCCTTGTCGCGGCGGATGTGGCCGGCCAGGTCGAGGGTGTGGCGGCGCTGGGCCTCAGCGGCGGCGATCCAGTCGTCGGTGAGGATGTCGCCCACGCCCAGCAGCACGCGGGGTCCCAGACCCCACAGCAGCGCGTTGGCCGCCAGGCAGGCGATGGCCAGCGGATCGACATCGACGGCGGCCCACGTGACGGTGGCGGGGTCGCGGCCGTGGTGGCGCATGGCCTGGGCCAGGGCGCGCAGCATCCCGCCGGTGCCGGCGGTGGGCTCGTGCATCTGCGTGCCTTCTTCGGGGGCGCCGAGCATGTGGGCCATCGCATCGGCGACACCGGGAGCGGTGTAGAACGCGCTGTGGGCGGTGGCGGCCTTCCGGCCACGCAAGGTGGTCAGCACGTGGCCGAGCAGGTCGAGAGAGCACCGTAGTTCGGGTTCGGCGCTGAGGTGCCACAGGCCGCGCTGCAGCGCCGCCTTCGCGACCCGCTGGGCCGCGCGCACCGTCGGGCCCGTGATGGCGTTCTCGCCATCCCAGACGCTGACCAGCGGCCAGGCGGGGGTGATCAGGTCGGGGCGGGCGTTGACGAATTGGCCCCATTGGGCGCGCATCAGGTGGGTGAAGACGTCGTTGTCCAGGGCGGCCACCTGGGCGGCGGCGCGGTCGCGCTTGTCCGGCGGTGGGGCGATCAGCGCCAGGGTGGCCACCACCGAGACGGGCACCTGCCAGTCGCCGTGGCCGTGGTCGTTGTGCCAGGTCTCGTCGACGGCCTCGGCGATACGGGCGGCGTAGGAGTGGATGCTGCCGGTCGGCGGGGCGATGCCCAGCGGGTTGTGGGAACGCCCCGCGGGCTGCTTGCGGGACTGAGTCATGGTGATCCCTCGCATCGGATCGCAGCGGTCCGGGCGGCGCCGGAAGACCGCCCGGGCGTGACGGCGGAGAGGTCAGTTGTCGCCGGCGTGGATGCAGGTCGGGCCCGCATACAGGCCCCAGTCCGCGAAGAACACCGGTTCGGCGGCCATGGCCAGGCTGAGTTCGTGGGCGATGGCCTCGGTGGCGGGGACGGCCGAGCACGCCAGGCACAGGGCGTGTATGGTCACGCCGCTCTCGAAAGGGGTGAGGGTGCAGTCGACCACCACGAGGTTGTCGCCGCCTTCGCTGGTGCGCAGCGGCGCTATCGCGTCGGTGAAGCGGTGGCCGATGGTGTCCTGCTGGGCGACGGTCAAGGGGGTGGTGGTGTCGTCGGCGAAGGCGAAGAGTTCCACGGTGAGCACAGCCATCGGGCGGGCTCCTTTGCACACGAGGGGACGGGCCCGGGGCCAGGGGCGGTGCCTGGCCCCGGGGACCGAGATAGCGGTGTTAGGCCGCGGTGCTCTCGGAGTCGGCGGCCAGCGCGGCGGTGATCTGATCGGCCGCGGCGATGACGGTGTGGGCGCTGGCGTGGGCGGTTGCGGCATCGCCGGCCCAGCCGGCGACGTAGGGCACCGAGTAAGGCAGCGAGTCCAGCCCGGCTACATCGGCGACCAGGCAGGCCACCGATTCGGCTTCGACTTCGCGCAGGTTGCGGGACGCGTCGGGGCGTGTGGCGTGTCCGCAGACGATGTGGGCCAGTTCGTGAACCAGCGTCTTGACCGCTTGGGCCGGCTCCACATCAGCGCGCACCCGCACGGTGCGTTTCGCGAACTTGACCCAGCCGTAGGCGGGTCCGCAGTCGCCGCGTTCGATCTCAAAGCCGCGGCTGGTGATCAGGCCGGCGACTTGGTCCCACAGCGCGTCGGGGGCCAGCCCGCGCAGCTCTTGAGGGCGCGCCGGCTCCGTGTCGGGCAGCTCGGCCCCCTCGGTTTGGGCGACGTCGAAGACGCTGACAAGGGTGAACCCCCGCACCTGCCTGCCCGGGCGCTCTGTGGGGTCAGTGTTGTCCGTGTCGGCGGTGTTGTTGGAGTCGTCGGTCTCGGGGGAGGTGCGGTAGCGCACCGGAGCCAGGATCTTGATGGCCTTTTCACCTTTGCGGACATGCCGGCCGGCCTGCTTCCACTGGTTCCAGGGGCGCACGTCGGTGGCATTGGGGCACTGTTCGGTGATCAGCAGGAGATTGTTCAGCGAGTAGCGGCGCAGCCAGGCGCGGGCGGCCAGCATGGACCGCCACCCCTGGCTGCTGGTCAACTGCTCCACGGCCGACTGGAGCTGTTCGTGGGAACGGTTGAGACGTTCGCGGCGCTGCTCGGGGGTGAGTCCGCGCCGGTTCGACGGCTTGGCCATGGCGGATACCTCGCAACAGGAAACACAGGGCGACGTTCCCGGGGCGGGGCCGTGCCCGCGGGTCCGGCCGCGGGCACGGGCACGCGCGTCCCGGGCCGCCTAGGACAGGCGGATGGGCATCAGCAGGTGGCGATAGGCCGTGGGATCGCCGATGCCCTCAGGGGTGTCGGTGAGCAGCACCGGCTTGGTGGCCTTGGTGATGTGCAGCGTCACCATCTGGCCGGTGAAGCTCTCCAGCGCGTCAATCACGTAGCGCGAGGTGAGCCCCACGCAGACGGGGTCGGTGATGCCGTCCACGTCCGCCGACAACGCAGGGGTGCGCACCCGGTCGGAGTTCTCGGCCAGGTGCGGCGCGGCAGTGACCGCGTGATCGGTGAGGGTGAGGGTCACGGGGTTGGCGCGGTCCCCCTTGGCTTCCAGCACCGCCGCCGCCCGGGTGATCTGCCTCAGCAGCGCCGCCCGATCGACCACCACCGTGGCCGCGGCGCTGCGCGGAAGGAACCGGTCGTAGGCGGGAAAGTCCGCGGGCAGCGCGCGCTGGACCACCGTCACCGCTCCCGCGGCCAACGACACCAGTTCGATGTCGCCATGTGCCACGTAGCCCAGCTCGACTTGGTCGCCGGCGAACTGGGGCAGCGTCTTACCCAGCTCACGGCCCGGAACCAGGATCCCCGCGGCGGGGAACCGTTCCCGGTCGACCTCAGCGCCAACATGCGCCACGGCGATGCGGTAGCGGTCGGTCGCGGCCAGCGTCAGCCCATCGGCCCCGGGGTCGATCTTCACGCCGGTCAGCATCGGCAGGGTGTCATCGTGGCCGCACGCGCGCAGCACGCGGCGGCACTCCGCAGTCAGTTCGGTGCATGCCACGCGCGCCACCAGCGGCGGCGTATCGGGCAGAGTCGGGTAATCCTCAAGCGGCAGCAGGTTCAGCGGAACCGTGGTGCCGGCAATCTCGACGGTGGCAGTTGCGCCGTCGTCGGCGCGCAGCGTCACCGAAGCGCGGTCGGCTTCCCGCTTGCCCAGTCCCTTCACGAGAGCCTTGAGCAGCTTGGTCAGTTCCGCGTGGTTGACCAGCAGCCGCCCGGGCGCAACCGCGGCCCCGGTCAGTCGGACGCTGACGGCAGTGTCGTAGTCGTAGCCGCGCACCACCACGTCGGCGCCGTCGGATTCCAGCAGCACACCGGCCAGCACCGGAACGGCCGGCCGCTGGGATATGGCGATGCCGACGGTGGCCAGCGCGGACACCAGTTCCGCACGGTTCGCGATGAGCACCGCCGCGGGCGTTGCGGGGATCGCGGTCGTCGCCGGCGTCGTCTCGGCAATGGTCGTCACAGCAACCTCCCGAAAAGCGGGGATCGGGTTCGGAACCGCGGTCGTGGTTCCGATTGCGGGCCGCAGAACCGGTGTCTGCGGCCCACAAACGCAGCCACGCACCACCGCGCTAAGGGCTTTCGGGCTTCGTGCCGAGAACGAGGAGTTTCCGCAGCTCGCACAGGTCCTGGTGGTAGTACACGCGCGTCTGCCATTCGCCGAGATCGGTAGCGGCGCGCATGCGCGCGCAGTTCTCCGTGATCTCCTGCTCGATCTCGCACAGCGGTCGGTTCCAGTTGTTCCGCTGCACTTGATCCAGTAGCCGGAACACGTCGCGCTCACTGATGAACTCGTGCGCCGATAGGTCGAGTCGCGTCAACGCGTCCATGATCGCCTCCCTACTCTCCGATGATTCGGATTCCGATGCTGTGGCATGCAGGGCACAACGCTTCGCTCGTGTCAGGGTCGGTGGCCACGTCGCACAGTTGGCACACGAAAAAGCCGCACCCCGGGCAGTCACCGAACTGCAAATCGTTGTTCCGGGTTTCGCTGAGATCTTCGCGGCACACCCGGCACTCGGGTGGCGGAAGCGGCTGGTTGCGTGTCGGTTGGAACACCGTCATTGATCGCAGCTCCCACGGTCGCGACAGCGGTTGTCGGGGCCGGCTACACCAAATCGCGGACCGTGGCGAACACGTCATCCCAAACACCGTCATAATCCGGGCAGCAGTTGACCCGGTTGTCGTAAGCCTCGATCACGCCCACCATTTTTCGGTCGAAGTAGACGTTGTAGATATCGCACAGTCCGTCGTTGTCGACACGCTCAACCAGACCGCGCCGTTTGTCACCCCACGTGCGACTGCCACGGGAGTAGATGTGCACCACTTCGGTGATGTCGAAATCGTCGACTTCCACGATCTCTGCGTACAGGTCACCGACCGGCATTGTGCTACTCCTTGTATCGGACGGTTTCTAGCGGGCATGGCGGACGCTCCCGGCGGGAGCGTCACCGAACGCGCTAGCAACCATGGGACTGGTACCGCGATCGTCAGAACGTCTCGGTATGGACACCGAAGCGCGGACCGAAACTCAGCCGGTAGGCAGGGTCACCGACGTACGCCCACCCTTTGCGCCCGGGATCCGGCAGCACCGGATACAGGTCGATATAGGCGTCTTCCGTGACAGAGAAAAACACCTCAGCGTCACACTCGTAGTTGTGTGTGGCGACCATCCCGTCACAGGAGATCGGGTAGGTGTAATGGCACCGGGTTCCGTTGCGTGCGGCCCGCGCGCGCAGCTTACTTTTGGCGTCCTGCAGTGAAAAGAACACTTCGCCTTCAGACGCCACATCACCGAACACGATGTGATCGCGATCGTGGAAGAAACCGACGTATCGAACGATGGACATGACACGCCTCCCATCAACGGAGCGGGTGAAACGGTTAGGCGTCGGCGCGGTAGCGCGTGAGCGTGTCGACGTCGCTGCCGTCGCTTTCGAGCAAGGCCAGCGAGAGGTATTCGGCGCAGGAGTCCAGCCACGCGCGCTGTTGGCCGGTCAGTGGCTCCCGTGCGGATTCGCATTCGTCGGGATCGAGCGTTGCCCAGAACAGCGCGTGCGCGGCAACCTTGTCCTCACACCAGCCGGCCGGAGTGCAGAACTCGCGTTCGGTGAAGATCAGTGCATCGCCGCACCACAGGTGGAAGCGCCACCGTTCGCCACCGGAGAACACTCCGGCCGGCTCCACACTGAGTGTGTGGTCGGCGCTGGTGAATTCGGAGAGGAAAAACGTGCTCACAAAGATCATCCCCTTTGTGTGCGGATATAGCCCTGCAGTGGGCACCACGCATCATGCGGAGATACGTGCTGCGTGGTGCCGGACAACAGAGCCAGGGAACGTGGCTAGTCCAGCCACCCGCGGCACAGTTTTTGATGCCGCGTAGTGGTCACCGAATAGCCCACATCGGGAACGACATATTCGCCGTCGCAGCGCACCCACGCAATCGGGGTCGCATAGGAGTAGACGACGTACGAGATTCCGGGTTCGTCTCGATCAGAACGGTAGGCCGCAACCCACTCGGGCGGCATGCGTCCTGTTTCGGAACGGGGGAAGTCATCGGCGCGCAGAGCGCCGTGCGAGCGGAAGGGTTCGCGCGCTGAGAGCAGGCGGCGCGCATCATTCCGGATCGATGCGAGTGCCATCTGATCACCTTTCTCCTAGTCACTTACTAGGATACCCAAAATGCGCGCACCCATAAACACGGTGACAGCAAATCGGCGGTGATTTTTCCGGGGCAATGCAGGTGCCACGGAACTCACTTAAGCGAACACGGGAGAGCACGGTCATTGCTGGTCAGCATGCAACAACCAGGAAACCCAAACACCCGCAACAGCGAAACCCGAAAGAGAATACAGGGAAACACGAAAGGGGCATTAAAAATAAAGCCCGCTCACACAGAGACGTAAACACAAACCCTAGTACTCAGATAGAATACGAAATTTCCGCGACTCCCCGCCAATTTGTAGCCGCGGCGGCGGCACTAGTCCGGGGATGCGCCGGCCAGGGGGATATCACCCGTGACCTGGGGTTTTCCGGTCGAACGACCTGGCCAGCCAGGATGGCTAGGGGGCGGGCCAGGGGCACGGCTCCCCCAACAGGAACGCTTCGCAGGCGGCCACCCAGAGCACCATACCCCGAATTAATCTAATGAAATGCGAAACACGTTTCCTCGTAAGGGCCCGTAGTTCTTCCCTTGGGGTTCCGCGCCGGATTTTGTGCTCGCCGCGTCGCACCCACCAAAATTAGGGCCCACTCCTGTTCATGACCGTTCACTCCTGCAACAATTATACGGTCCTTCGTATCACACTAGAAGGGAGACACCTCACCATCCAGTCAGGTCTCCCGGATTCGCACGCGAGTTTTTGGATATATCGCTATAGGAGCTGCGGGGCCGACTATTTCGCGTTGGCGAGGAGGTCGCGGATGCGGGCGCTGGGTTCGATATCGATTTGTCGCATGGCGGACTCGTACTGGCGGTACGTCTCGGTGGCCGCGTGCGTGTCGCCGTTGTCCAGGTGCAGCCGGATGAGGGCGTGGTGGGCGTCCTCGCTGTAGGGGTCGATGGCGATCGCCTGCGTGAGGAGGCCGTGGGCGCCGTCGTCGTCGCTGTCGGCGGCGCAGCGCAGTAGGGCGTTGAGCATGCGCCGACGCAGGTGGCGGCGGTGCTCCTCGGCCCAGGGGTAGTCGGCCTCAGCGGCGAAGTCGGCGAAGCCGGCCGCGGCATGGTGGAGCTCTGCACGGGCGCGCGCGTCGGAGGGGGTGGTCTCGACCGTTGTAAGCAGGCTCTGCAGCTCCCACACGTCCACCGTCACCACGGCCGGGTTGAGGCGGTAGCGGCCGTTCTCGTACAGAACGAGCTGATCGTGGTTGGTGACAACGCTGCGCAGGGCGCTGGTGGCGTCGTGGAAGCGGCGATTGGCGCGGTGGGTGGATTCGCCGGGCCACAGGTCTTCGACGGCGCGCTCCAGCGTGGCTCCATCAGGTTGGGCGGCGAGGTAGGCGCCGACCTCCAAGGCGGCGCGGCGGCGCAGCGCTGTCGGCTGGTTGGCGACGGTGAGGGTGATGCGGCCGAGCACGCGCAGCCTGGCGGGGGTCTTCTCGTGGGCGGTCGGTGCCGGCAGGTTGGCGATCAGGGTGCTGAGGGTCTCGGCCTCGGTTCCGGGCCAGTGGGCGCCGGCGAGGTGGTGCAGGGAGGGGTCGGTGGTGGTGATGGTGTGTTCGGCGGTGATGGTGCACGTGCTCTCGGGCCAGGATCCGAGCAGCAGGGCCGCGATCCCGCTGCGGCGCCCGTGGGCGAGTAGGGCACGCAGTTCGTCGGTGTGGTCATCGGCGGGGCTGGCCATGAGGAGGAGGGGCGCCGGCGGCTCCGGGTGCGTTCCATTGGTGGCGTCGTCGTCTTCGTCGTCGGGGCGGGCCAGCAGTTCGGTATGCATCTGTGTGAGGGCGTCGCTCATGGTCGGTGTGACCCTCACGCGCGACGTGGCGCTCTCGACCAGCAGCGTGGCCGTCTCGGTGCCGATCAGGGCCGCCGCGTCTTCGTTGGGAATGATCAGGTGCAGCGGGGGTTCCTGGTCGGTGGTCAGCGCTGCCGCGAGCAGGCTGCGGGCGGCTGCGGGGGCGCCGGGGCCGATGATGCCCGCCCCGCCGGCGCTCACGTCCAGGACGGTCGAGGCATCGACATCGGCAGGGGCATCCGCCGGTTCCTCGGGTGCTGATTGTGGCTGTGCCGGTGCGGTGCGGCCACTGGCCCGTTCTTTTTCGGGTGCGGTGGTGGCGGGCTCGGCCGGGGGCATGGCGCCGCGGTGGCGCCGTCCCAGGGCGAATCCGGCCGCGACTCCGCTGGCGGCCATCGAGGTCAGCACGAACCCGCCGGGTAGTTTCACGACGATGACCGCCTCGTGGCTCTCCGGGTTCGGCGTCTCGGCGTGCCCGGTCTCCTGGGCCGTGGGTGTCGTCTCGGGCTCCTCCTCCGATACTGAGGGGTCGGGGCGGTCGCTCGGGTGCGTCGGGGGCTGCGGGGTGACGGTGTAGGTGACCTGCACCCGCCGCTGGCTCGCTGCATTGGCGCCCTCCAGGAGTTGGCTCTCGCCTTTGCCGTAGGACTCGATCGGTGGAGCGGCGTTGCCCAGCTGGTCGTGGAGGTAGTCGGCGATGGCGTCGGCTCGTCGTTGGGAGAGCTGCTGGTTGTAGGTGGCGTCGCCGGCCGCATCGGTGTGGCCGGTGACGCGGACGACCTTCTCGGATGCGGCGTTAGTGCGGATCATCGACACCACCGGCGCCAGCTCGTCTTTCATTGCTGTGGTGAGGTCGGCGGTGTCGTAGCCGAAGTCGTCCACGACGCGTTCGCGCTCGATGACCTGGGCCTCACTGCCGGGGAGGTCGCCCGGCGCAGTAGGGGCGGGCTCCGGATCGGTGGTGGGTGTCTCGGTGACCGCGGTCGATGAGGGGGTGGCGGCGTGGGCGGCGGGGGTGGCCAAGGTGGCGCCGATCGCGGTGGCGGCCAGCACCTGCAGCGGCCCCAGCGGGCGCAACCGGGGGGTGCGCCCGCGTAGCCAGGCGGAGACTTCACCGATCAGAGCCGAGAGGTAGAGGCCCCAGACCGCCCACAACGCGAGGATGAGCGCGGCGGGGCCGAGGCCAGGCGGGAGCGCCCCGCCGCGCAGGTGGGCGAGCACCGCCGTGATCGACAGGTCCAGGGCGGGCCAATCCAGCAGCACCAGGCCCGTATACGGCAGGCCCACCAGCAGCAGGGCGCTGACAGTTAGGGCGGTGATTCGGCGGAGGATCACGGCGACCTCACAAGGGATCACGGGTCGGCTGTCGTGTTCGGTCCGGCGGTAGCGGTGGCGGCCATGGGGCGAGTGCCCAGGGGCAGCAGCGTGAAGGTGTGGTCGAGGCGGGCGGTGACGGTCACGGTCGCGCCGTCCACGCGGGCTTGGCCGTCGGCGCCGGAACGGCGCAGGAAGGCCTGGGCGGCCTGTTCTGCGGCCGGGGCGTTCAGCGTGGCGGTCTTCCCGGCGCGGTAGGCGGCCAGGTCGAGCTGTTGGGCTCCGGCGCGCGCGGCCTCCTGGGCCAGCGACAGCGCGCGGCTGCGAGTGCTCAACGCGGCGCCGCCCTCGGCCACCAGGGCGAACAGCAGGATAAGAGCGAGGGCGATGATGACGACGAAGGCCGTCACCTGCCCTCGGTCCTCACCCAGGGCCGTGCGGGTCATGGGCCGCTCCGGTACACGTCGACGACCGCGCTCGCCTCGCCACGGACCTCCGAAGTGAGGGGAACACCCAGACCCGAGAGGCCCGCCAGATCCACGTGACAGGTCAGCGCCGCATCCACCGTGGCGCCGGGCTCCAGGCCGGCGATGTCCAGTTCCAGGCTGTAGGCCGCGCAGTCGAGATCGTGCGTACGCAGTGCGTTCGCCACGCTTTGGCGGGCGGCCTGCTCGGCGGCCGCGGGCGTGCGTTGCAGGGTGGCGGCGCGGGCTGCGGCGTGGGCGAGGGTGTTGGCGGTCATCTCGGCCGCGACCATGCGGTAGGCCAGCACGGTGAGCAGCGCGAGCAGGATGAGCAGCGGTGTGAGCACCGCCAGCTCCACCGACGCGCTCCCCTGTTCGCGCCGCCTCACCGCTGCTCCCCCTGTGGGGGAACGATCCGTTCGACCGGGGCCTGCTGCTCTTGGGTGATCGGCCAGGACAGCCCGGGGATGAGCGAGGGCACCTCGGCGCGGACGGCCACCCGGGCGGTGGTCGCACTGCGCTCGATGCGGACGTCGACGTCGGTGAGCAGGTCGCCGCCGAGCTGCCCGGCGGCCTGGTGCGCGGCGGCGTGCCCGTCGGCCTCGCTCGCGCCGACCGCGCGGGTGGCGGCCAGGCTGTGGCGGGCGATGGTTTCGGCGGTGTGGCCGGCGTGGGCCCACAGCGCGGTCTGTACGACCAGCATCACCAGCAGCAGGAGCAGCGGGGTGGCGATCGCGAGTTCGGTGCTGCCCCGATCCCCGCGTGCGTGGTGCCGTCGCTCGCCCACGGCTATTGCAGGGTGATGGATTCGGCCCGGTCCATCACGGCGTTGGAGATCAGCGCCAACGCCGCCAGGGCGAGGGTGGCCAGCAGGGCGATGACGATGACGGCTTCGGTGGAATAGCCGGCATCCGAGCGCGGCGGCCGCAGGCGGTTGGTGATCCGGGTGGCGAGGTGGGCGGTGAGGCGATTGAACATCGAAGCCTCCTCACGAAGGGATGGGCGAACTCGTAGGGGGTGTTACAGGCCGGAGAGGATCAAGCTCAGCGCCGGGAATCCGATGAGGATCAGGAATCCGGCGAACAGGAGCACGACGGGCAGGCTCATGCGTTCGGTGGCGGCTTGGGCGTCGGCGTCCATGGCGGCCAGGTGCTGGGTGCGCAGGGATTTGGCTTTGGCGGCCAGGGAGGCGCGCACGCGGGCGCCGTCGGCGCCGGCCAGTTGCAGGCTGGCGGCCAGTTCGGCGAATTCGTCGAGGTCGTAGCGCCGTCCCAGGTCGCGGAGCGCGTCCCAGGGGGGTTGGCGGCGTACAGCGGCGGCGCGCAGCGCGGTGCGGATGCGGCGCATGGCCGGTGCCGTGCTCGCGTTGGCGGCCTCATCCAGGGCGCTGGTGACGCCGGCGCCGCCCGCTAGGGCGACTACGGCGAGGTCGGCGAAGGCGGCCACGGTGTGGCGCATCCGCCGGCGGCGCTTGGCGGCCTCGTCGCCCAAGGCGAGGTCGGGGGCCAGCCACAGCACCAAGACGAGGATCGCCCAGATGATCAGCCCGTAGGCGCCGACGACGTCGATCCCGGCCACCAGCAGGAGGACGCCCAACAGCGGTGGGACGGCCAGACCCAGCAGGGCGGTGGTGGTCTTCTCGGCCAGATAGGCGGCGGCGTCGCGTTCGCAGACGGCCAGGCGGGTGCGGGTGCGCGCGGTGGGCAGGCCCAGGGCGGCCAGGACCGGAATACCGGGAGTGCCCAGGCGCGCGCTCCATCCGCCCGGCCGGTCGCCCGGCGGGGTGGGTGGGGGCGGTTCGGCCAGCAGCTCGACGAGCCGGGGGCGGGCCAAGCGCACCAGGAGCATCAGCCACAGCCCGGCGGCGAAGACCGTGCCGCCGGCGATGCCGAGGACGAGCGGGCTCATGCGGCACCCGCCTGCGGGCCGGTGGGGGTGAGGACGCGGGGTCCCAGGTCGCTGTGGGCCAGGCGCGACAGCCACACCAGGGCCAGGGCCCACAGGCCGCCGATGAGCGCCAGCACCGCCTGACCCCGCAGGGTGTCGTAGGGCTGGAGGTAGGAGGCGTTGAATACGAGCAGCCCGCAGGCGAGGGCGAGGGTGACGGTGATGATGATGCGCATCGCGGTGCGCACCCGGGCCCGGCTGGCGGCCACGCGCACGAGCATCGCCGCCTGTTCCCGGGCGGCCTCGGCCAGGCTGGACAGCAGGGATCCCAGGTCGGCGGCGTGGCGTCCGGCCGCGCTGGACAGGGCGGCGGCGACCAGGTCGGCGGTGGGCGTGTCCACCGCGTGGGCGAACTCCGCGAGCGCGTGCTGGGGGTCGCGGGTGCTGCGCAGCTGCTCGGCTAGACGTTGCACCTGCGGGCGGATCGGGGCCGGGGCGATGGGGGCGGTGGCGGTGATGGCCTGCTGCAGCCCGGAGGCGCCGGCCATCAGGTCGCGTACCTGCTCGGTCCAGGAGGCCACCGCTTCGATCCGCGCCACCCTCGCCGCATGCGCCCGATCCGGCCCGAGAAGGGTGGGCAGCCACCACAGGCCCGCCCCGGTGAGCAGGACGGCCACCGGCCAGCCGGTCAGCGTCCAGGCCAGCAGCCCTCCCCCGACCACGCCGGCCAGGCGCAGGAGTTGACGCCGGCTCCCAAACAGCCGATAGGTCCCAGCGCCTCGGCCGATGCGGGGTGAGGAAGCGGCTAATGCGAGCACCAGCCAGAGGCCGGCGCCCAGCGCCAGACCGCCGGCAACGCCGAGGATAGCCGCCGCCGTGCTCATGCGGTCCACCCCCCGGGGTTGCTGCCGAGCAGGTGGGTGATGTCGAAGCCGTGCTCGGCCAGATCGTCGATGGTGTCGGGGCTGGGCGGGGCGGCCGGCAGCACCTCCCCGCTGCGGCTGCGGCGATAGATCTCGTTGGAGGCCACCCGCTGGCCCTCGGCACCGACGACTTCGCGCACGCTGGTGACCACCCGATCGCCGGTCGGGGTGGCCGAGATGTGCACGACCAGGTGCACGGCCGCGGTGATCAACAGCGCGGTCGCCTCCAGCGGCAGCCGCTCACTGCTTTGGGCGGCGTAGGCGCCGATCTTGGTGAAGGCGCCGTCGGAGCTCGCGGCGTGCAGGGTGGTCAGGGAGCCGTCGTTGCCTTGGCTCATGGCGTTGAGCAGCGGCACGGTCTCCGACCCGCGGGTCTCACCGACGATCACCCGGTCCGGCGACATGCGCAGCGCCGAACGCACCAGATCGGCCACGGTGATCTCGCCGGCGCCCTCCACGTTGGGCGGGCGGGCATACAGCGCCACCGCGTCGGGGTGGGCGTCGCGGTCGCGGTGCAGGCCGAGTTCGGCCACGTCCTCGACGGTGACGATCCGCTCCGAGGAGGCGATCTCCGCGGCCAGGGCGCGAAGCAAGGTGGTCTTGCCGGCGTTGGTGCCGCCGGAGATGACGATGTTGCGCCGGGCCCGCACCGCCGCGGACAGCAGCGCCACGAGGGGTTCATCCAGGGTGCCCAGCGACCGCAGCTCGGCAAGAGTGGTCGTGCGGTAGCGGTGGCGCCGAATCGAGACGGCGGGTGCATGGGCGATGTCCATGACCGCGTTCAGCCGGGAGCCGTCCGGCAGGGGCATGTCCAGAATGGGCGCGGCCGGGTCGAAGCGCCGCTCGCCGGCCGGTGACTCGGCGGCGATGCGGCGCACCAGCGCGACCAGTTCCTCCCCGCCGGAGACCAGGGGCGGGCGGTGTTCGCGGCGCCCGTCGGCGTAGCGCACCCACACGTCGGTGCCCGTGAGGTTGATGTTTTCGATGTCGGGCTCATCCAGCAGCTCCTGCAGCGGCCCGAGCCCGCACACCTGGGCCACGGCCCGTTGGGTCACCGCCTGTTCGGAGGCCGAATCCAGGACGGGGTGTCCTTGGGAGAGCAGGCGCTGGGCGGCCTCGTCCAGGATCTGGCGCACGGTCTGCTCGGCGCGGCGCCGGTACTCCTCCCCGGCCAGCGGAGCGTCTTCGGACGCCAGGGCGGTGCTAAGGCGGCGGGTGGCCTCGCCGGCGACGAAGCGCACCCACTCGGCCAGCGCGGCCTCGGCCGACGTGTTGACCGTGAGGGGGTGCTGCTGCGGGCGGCTCATCCGCGACTCACCTCCACCGCCGAGGCCTGCGGCGCTGTGCTGGCCAATTCGTCGGCGAGGCGGCGGGCCGAGCGCAGCAGCGGACGGCGAAACGGGCGAGCTAACCCGCTCTCGCCCCGCAGAAAGGCCGCTGAGCGTGGGTCGGTGGGGATGCGCTGCAACACCGGCATCCCCAGTGCCTCCTGCACCTGTGCGTCGCTGGTGCGGGCCCCGGTCACCACCAGGCCGAGCTTCTCCACGCCGGTGCGCAGGGCGGGCAGGGCCGCCTGGGCGCGTTTGAGCTGAGCCAAATCATCGGCCACTACCAGCAGCGCCACATCAGCGGCGGCGGCCAGGTGGGCCGCGGGCGAGCGCGGCGCCAACCGGCCGGCATCGACCACCCCCACCGCGCCGGGTGCGCGCAGCACTTCGGGATGGTGGGACACGAGGTCCACAGCGCCCGCGGCCCGATCGGCGGTGGCCGGGGCCAGGCACACCCGCTGGCCGCCCGCCAGCACCTGGGCGCATCCCAGCACCGGTGCCGCGGCTGCGGTCGCGGTCTCGTCGGTGCGGGCGGTGGCAGCCAGCTCCGCCACTCCGGGGGAGGTCGGCATGCGTCGCCATGCGGCCAGGTCGCCGCCGGAGGTGTCGGCCTCCACCAGCACGCTGGGGACCGGTTCGGGCCAGGCCGCGGCCAGAGCAAGGGCGAGTGTGGTTACGCCGGGGGCACCGCTGAGGGAGAACGCGACGATCATGGGCATCAGTTCTGTCCCTCGGCGACTTCCACCACGGTCAGCGCATCAGCTGAGGCCGCTCGCGCTACTGCCGCGGCGTCGGCGGCATCCACCACCAGCTCCACCCGTGTGGTCTGTCCGCCGCTGGCCTCGTCGGGCCGGTCGACCGACTGCACCCGACCCGCGATCGCCTCCTCAGGCGGGGGCGAGGTCGCCGCTGTAGCGGCGGGATCCTCCTGCGAGGTGGCCTCACCGCTCTCCCTGGAAGGCGGGGCAGTGATCACCAGAGCGACCTGGGCCCCCGCCTGTAATGAGATGGGCACTTGGTTGTCGGCGAGACTTGCGCCGATAACGGCTTCGTCTTCGGCCGGATGGTCCGTGTCGCCACCGAGTTCCGCGGGGGCGATGAGCGCGTTCTGGCTGATGGGCGATAGGACCGTCTGCCCGATCATCCCGTCGATCCGCGCGGCCGGGATGGCCGCCAGCCGCTCGCCGCCGGCGATCTCGACGACCTGCAGGTCGCCTTCGGCCACCACATGGCCGCCCGGAAGGTCCCGCGTGGCGGCCACTACCCCGCTGCGCGCATCGACTTGGCCCAGCGCGGCGGCCACCGCCGTTGCTCCCATCGCCATCAGCGCGGCGCCGATCGCCAGCCACCGCCATCGCCGCGGTCCCGCTCCCAGCAGCCGCTGCGGCGCCGCACCCTGGTCCTGCTTGTGCTCGGTCCTTCCTGCTACTGCGGCCATGCGGCCTCCCGCTGCCGTCGTGTGTGTGCTTACCGGGTCGGCTCCACCAACCCGTGGGACTCCACGACCTCCACCTCAGCCGCGGCCGTGGTCACGAGCGGATCGAGCTCGCCGCCGCCCTCGCTGGACTCCCAGGTGACCTCCCACGCGACCTCCACCCCGAGGTCGTAGACCTCGCCGGGCTGGGCGGTGGAGGCGCGGGTGTAGGTGTGGCCGCACTCCGGCGAGGCCGCCGCCGGATCGTGGCGACCCGCGACGTAGGGAACCCCGGGACCGTCGCAGGTGAGGGTGGTGTCATCGCCCATCGACCAGCGCGCCTGATCCGGGGTGGCCGTCACTGATACCGCCCCGCCGGGCACCTCGGCCCGCGCCGTCTCCGGACGCCAGGTGTCCTCATCGATCCACAGCCACACCGGTACCTGAACCAGCACCGGCTGCTCCGCCGCCGGCGACGTGGCGATCTCCGGCTGCGGCAGCTCCATGGCATCGCGGGCGTCCTCGGCTACCGCCACCGCAGACACGATCACGTCCTCAGCGCCCAGGTCCTCCTCGGTCAGCGTGGTCTCGCACTCCTGCTCTCCAGGGGCGACCTGCTCGCAGTTGGGCTCCGCGGCGGCCTGAGAACTGCCGCCTGATTCCGGCTCCGCACCGCCACCGCTGTTGTCGCCGCCCTGCGCTGCGGAGCCGGGCGCGTCTTGGCCGGACTCAGCCGAGACGTTGCAGCCGGGGCCACCATGGGTTCCGCACTCGGCTCGACCGAGGAACTCTGGGCCATCCGCCCAGGCAGACGGGATCGGCACGACCGTGACGCCGCTGACCGTCAGCAGCACGAGGACCACCCGGCGCCTCAGCATGTCCCCTGCTCCCAGATCCTCAACTGGGAAACCTGCCATGTGAGTCCATCGTGGCGAACGGTCGCGTCGACCTTTCGGGGCTGGTCTTCCCCAGGGTCAGGGCTCTCCGACTGAGCTCCGGACTCTTCCTCGGTCCATCCCGAATCGTCGACACAATCGAGAATGGTGACGGTGTCAGGGGCCTTTTGCGGTGAGATGTCGGTGACCTCGGGATCGAGGACTGGTTCGCCGACGACCGTCACATCGTCGTCGTTGGCGCTGCGCAGCGTCTGCCGCATCAACGCAAGCGCGTCGCCGGTTGCGTACCGATCAAGGTTGGCAGGATCGGGGTCGCTGTTGTGCGAGGCCTCCACGACCACGTCCCACATGCGCTCATAGACAGCCAACGCGGTTTGTTCAGGGCTGCGGGGAGAGGCTGACGTGGTCGAGGAAGACGTCGGGCTGACAGGCGGGGACGGGGAATCGTCGTTCGTCGCAGTGCACCCTGAGATCACGCAGACTGCCAGTACCGCACCGCCGATAGCGGGCCCACAGCGCGCACGAGCCATCGGACACCCCGTGACTTGCCTCTCGTCCCGACCGAAAATCCGACTCCCGAGAGTAATACTGCGATCACGGGCACCATAGGGGATTGCGCGCCAGCAACGGAGAAAAAGCGGATACTCACCGCAAGGTAAGGAGATTTCGCGAGTAGCACGGGCGCGAGCTCGCGTTTTTCCTCAACTTCTCTAGCGACCCCGCCCCGTAAGCACAGAGCACGCGGTCCGCGCTCGTCTACGACGCCTCACGCTGAGGTTGGTGGGATGGGGGCCGTGGCCGCAGGTGTCGGCGCCATCGCACGCGCTGATCGGATCCTGCGGCCACGGAGTCTCACAGCAGGCGCGGTCCTGCCAGCCGCCCCCGATGGCCGGAACCATGGCGAGCGTGAATCCGTGCCCTGATGCGAGGAGCCAGGGCCGAGCGGGGCACCGAAGCGTCCGAGGTGAGCGCCAGGCCGAACCACACCGACTTGCCGTGCAGCGGAAGGGCTTCGACTCCGCAGCATCGCTGCGATAGTCGGGTGACCAAGGGTAGCCCGCGACCAGCCGCGTCGAGCATATCGACCTCGGAGAGGGAACGGGGCGCGGGCAGTGCAGGAATGTCGGGATCGGTGTCGTGTACCTCCACCACGACGCAGTCGGGTGCACATGACCAGACCAGCACTGCGATCGGGCACGCCCCGTGCTGCAGGGCGTTGGTCACCAGTTCGCTGATCATCAGTTCGGCTTCGTCGAGTGAATCGCCGCGAAGCCCGTAGCGAGCGAGTGCCGGTAGGGCCGACCTCCGCGCCGTGGCCGCGAACCGGTAGTCGGGTTCTCGACAGCGTTCCACCACATCCGTATCCATGGGTTCTCCCGAAGGGGGCTACGAGCAGTCACGCGGTGGCCACCACCCTGCGCAGCATGCCGTCGTGTACTCCGTTACGCAATATTCCCGGAGAGAAAAATTTACGGTAAGCAAGTGTGGCAAGCTGGATATAGCCACGCGGATACCGGGAAGCGGAGGTGCACGGTGATCGATGAGCCATCGCTGCGACAGCGCTGGATAGGCACACGTCTGGCGGCACTGCGCCACGATGCAGGACTCTCGCTACAGCAAGCCTCCGACGCAGCCGAACGTTCGACCGCCTCACTGAGCCGCATCGAGAACGGGCTCGTCTCGCTGCGACCGCGGGACCTGCGCCCGCTCCTGGACGCCTACGGCGTCACCGAAGGAGATCTACGCGAAACCCTCATCGCGGTGGCCGGCGAGATCCAGGCCGAGCGACGGGGCTGGTGGGTCGAACACGACGACGACCTCTCGCCCTCCTACCGCGACCTGCTGCGCCTGGAATCCACAGCCACACACATCCGCACCTACGAGACCACCGTGTTGCCCGGTCTTCTCCAACACGAGGACTACGCTCGGGCCGCCGTACGCGCCACCGGTGCCGACGACCTCAGCGAAGACGACCTCGACCATTTCGTGGCCATCCGCAAACAGCGCCAGCACATCCTCACCTGCGAGGAGAACCCGGTCGCTTTCCACGCCGTCCTCCACGAAGCAGCGTTGCACGAGCACCTCGGCAAGCCTGCGGTCCTGCCCGCCCAGGCCGAGCACCTCAGGAACCTTTGCGAACTGCCCAACGTGAACGTACAACTGCTGCCCCTGGCAGCCGGCGCCCACCCGGCGCTGACCGGCGCCTTCACGGTACTGAGCATGAGCCACCTCGACTTCGCCCACGTGGAACTCATGACCAGCGACGTCTACGTGGAGGACCCCGTCGGCGTACAGCGCTACCGCGACGCTTTCCAAACCCTCACCGAGCGCGCCCTGCCACCCGATGAGTCGGCCCCCGCCATAGCTGACAAAATCACCATGACAGCAGAAAGCACCCCGAGAGCTGCAAGGTAGAGGACGATGGCCGAGCCCCACTGGCGCAAGAGCAGCTACAGCACCGCGACAAGCAACTGCGTCGAGGTCGCTGAACTGGCAGCCGGCCACTACGCCGTCCGCGACTCCCAACACCCCGATACCGACCCGCTGGCCTTCGACGGGCACGCCTGGATGGCCTTCCTGACCGCCGTCAAGACGGATGAATCGGGGTCGTAGGCAACGCCACCGCATCCGGCCTATCCACCAACTGTGGCGGATCTTCGTCAGCAGGACCCAAGCTCGAAGCGGCGATCTTGCCTCCGCAGCGAGCTTTCAGGCTTCCTGCCCACCGTGGAGATAGACCCTGGACGGGGTCTGTTTAGAGGCGAGTGCGGCCCGCGTCCTTTGCCATACGTAATCACGTAGCCGCTCTTGCGCTTGGGGATAGGCGAAGAAGGCGAAGTCGGCCAACTCACCATCCGTAGGCGTCAGCTCTGCGGCTTGCTCGGCCGTGAGCGTTCCGCCGTCGAAGACGAACACCAGAAGGTCATCCCACGGGCCGTGAGGCTCAACCCAATCAACGCACAGCAATCCGTGGAGTTCGATCTCAAGACCGAGTTCCTCCCGAAGTTCGCGGCGCGCTGCATCTGCCGGCGGCTCGTTGGCCTCGACCATGCCGCCGGGCAAATCCCAGTCCGGCTTGTAGGAGGGATCGACCAAGAGCAGTCGGCCAGCGCCGTCGTGGATGATCGATTGGGCCGCAACTCGCTTCCGCGGCTGGGTCCGGTTGCCTTCGGCGAGGTGTGCATACCAGGCGCCAGGGTCGCGTCGGTAGAGAGGATCCTCCGGCGCGCCACCAGCAGCGTTCATGCCTCGTCCTTATCCCGCTCCGCCGCCAACCAGTGATACATCCTCTTGTGCTGACTCACGGTCTGCTGAAGCCGAGGAAGCATTCCCCCCACTTCGCGAGTGGCCGCGAACGGCACCAGCCCATGGACAGCCTGGGCGAACTGATCGGCGACGACCAGAGAGCCGACCGGCCCCGTAGACTCGCCCACCTCCAAGGTAATGGTGCACGCCCGCTCGATCTCCCCCTGTCCGACCAAAGCACGAGCTAGCACCAAAGAGGCAAACGTCCGAGCACGCATGCGCTCCGGAGCACGGGCTTCCAGCGCACGGGTGGCGAAGCTGGCTGCTGCGGCGAAGTCCCCAACGTCACACATGGATCGAGCGGCTTCGCTTGCCAAAGACCCTTCATCAAACGGGCTGGCCCACTGAGACCCGTACCGCAGCGAGGAACTGGTCAACACCCGCTCCGCCTGGTCCAGTGCCTCCCGACAGGCCGCAGCATCACCGCGGACGGCGTGTGACCGCGCACGCATCGCGAGAAGTCGGCCGCGCACTGCTGTGTCCTCACTGCCGTCAAGAAGCTCGTAGCCGCGTTCTGCTGCGAAGAGAGCGGTATCTCCATCATGGCGGTGAAGTGAGAGGTGACTATGGCTGGCCCACACCTGGGCGGTGAGAGCAGGTGACTCCGCAGCCTGGGCGAGCTGAAGGGAGCGGTGGAAATGCCGCGAGGCCGCGTGGTCGCGACCGGCGTCATGCGCCATCCAACCCGCCATCTCGGTCAGGCCAGCCGCGGCGACGAAGGGAGCGCCTGCGCTTTCGGCGACGAGTTCCGGGCCGACCTGCGTGGTCAGGTAGTGCAACACGGCGGCGTACAAGTGGCCGCCACCCATGCGCCGATCGGCGAGGCGAAACGACTGGACCACTTCCACGGGCGCCCCTGGCGCCGTCGTCGACGGGCTGGCTCCCATGAACTGTTCCGTGCCGTCGATGCTGCGGGCCGACTCAGGTGGGCTCGCGGGCAGCGCCGTCGTTCTCTGGAGGGCGGCGGGACTTGCGGCTGCTGGCCGTGGCGCGGGTGGCGCATCGGCTTCCCACGGCCGCGGCAGAAGCCCGAGGAGGCGCCCGGGGATCCGCAGGCCGTCGGCGATCTGCAAGATTTTTTCGTGGCTGGTGATAGCACCTTTCCCGCGCGCTAGGACACCGACCCGCTCCGGTTTGATGTCGCACGTCAGAGCAATCTTGCTGTAGCTGATCCCACCCCATTTGCGGGCCAGGTAGAAGAGTCGACCGAAGTCTCTTCGTGCGAGTGCTTGTTGCACGTCCGGGCGCTGGAGCACCTCATCGGGCAATGCAGCGGGCGAAGTGGGAACGCTCATCGGTTGTCTCGCAAGCGCATTCGCGGGGCGGGGGAGGTTCCGATCCTACCCATGGCAGGGATACCCGGTTCGGGCAAGACTGAGCTGCCTCGGATTTGGTGAAGTCCGTCGAGCCAGTCACGCCCATGACTGGCGGACAGGAGGATCACCGCCATGGCATCGCCACGTATGACACACCTGAAGGCCGAAAGCATCGCAGAGTTGTTCTCCGGAGCCGCCAGCCTGGCCCGGTCCGGCGAAAGGGTCAGCCCGCGAGGGATGACTACTCGGGAAGTCCGCGACGTCCACATGCTGCTCACCCAGCCGCGGGCGCGACTGCTGTACGCGCCTCCGGCCCGAATTCTCAATCCGGCGTTCGCCGTGGCCGAGACCGTCTGGCACCTATCCGGTTCGGACTCCCCGTGGATCTTCGACTACAACTCGCAGCTGCGGCAGTATGCCGACGACGGCGTACTTCGTGGGGCCTACGGGCCGAGAATGCGGAACTGGGCCGGCAAGGTAGACCAGCTGGGCCATGTCGTGAAGCTCCTCAAGCAGGATCCCGACTCACGGCGGGCTCTGGTCCAGCTCTACGACCCGGCCCAGGACGCGGCCGGACACAAGGACGTGCCCTGCACCCTGAGTTTCCACTTTCATTTGCGCAGCGGCCGACTGCACATGGCGACCACGATGCGCGGCCAGGACGTGTGGATCGGCATGCCCTACGACATGTTCTTCTATACCGTCCTGCACGAACTGGTCGCCGGATGGGTCGACGCGGAGCCGGGCGAATTTCACCTGCATGTGGGCTCGCTGCACATCTACGAGAACCATCTCGACCAGGCCGAACAAGTGACCTCGATTGCGACAAGTCCGATCATGCCCGACCTGAGCACCCCCTGGAAGGGGTTCGACGACCTGCTTGGCCGGGTTCAGAAGGGGGAGCAGACAGGCCATCCGGGCTGGGACGTGATGGCGCAGACGCTGCGCAGCTACCGGCTGTGGAAGGAGGGCGCACGGGAGGGCGCCTGGCGGGCAGCCGATGGGATAGACGGTCCCCTCGGTCAGGCACTCACCGCCTGGTACGACGAACTGAACCGGCGCGCCCGCACGTCGACCGCGCCCGCGATCGCCGGGGCGAGGTGAGCGGGGGCATGAAACACCCGCCCTCGGTCATCCTCGGCCTTTGCTCCTACACCCATGACTCTTCAGCTGCTCTGCTGGTGAACGGTGAGCTGATCGGCTTCGTCGAGGAGGAACGCCTCTCCGAGCGCAAACACACTGCGGACTACCCGGCTCGCGCGATCGCGTGGCTGCTCGCCAGAGCCAACCTCACCGCTGCTGACGTGGACGCCGTCGCCTACAACTTCCAACCGTCCCGCTACCTCGCGGAGGTACCTGCTGCCCTGCAGCTCACGCTCTCCCCGGCGGCTCGGGACCGGGCGTTGGCGAGAGCACGGGGATTCGCCAAAGTCGCGGTGCGTACCCAACGGCGGATCCGCCGGCTGAGTCAGAAGTTCCCTACCGCGCGGGTCATTCCCATTCCGCACCACCGCGCCCACCAGCTGACGGCCTTTGCCACCTCAGGCTGGGACGAGGCTGCTGTGCTCGTGGTCGACAGCCTCGGCGAACGGCAGACCACCACCATGGCCCGGGGTCGGGATTCGCGCCGGCCCCGCACCCGCATCCTGGAGGCGATCACCGATCCAGCCTCCCTGGGGTATGTGTACGGGGCCGTCACCGAGCACCTGAGCTGGCGCCGGGGCGACGAGGAGGGGACCGTGATGGCGCTGGCCGCCCTCGGCGACCCTGCCCGGTTCCGGTCCCTGTTCGCCCGAGCCGTCCCCACGACGCCAACGGGCTTTCGTATCGACCCCGCCTACTTCCCTGTGCGCACGTTGTTGTCGGGATACCAGCGGACGTCCCCCCGCTTCATCGCCGAAGCCTGCCCCGAAAGGGACCCTAGCGAGCCGCTGACAGACGTGCATCGCGACCTAGCTGCTGCACTGCAGGAGCGCACCGAGCACGTGATGATGCACCTGGCCCGACGGGCGCGGATTCGCACCGGCTTTCGGCGTCTGTGCGTGGGAGGCGGGGTCGCGACCAACTGTCTGAGTATCGGAAGGATCATCGAGGCCGGCATCTTCGACGAGGTGTTCGTGCCGCCCGCACCCGGCGATGGCGGAACGGCAATCGGCGCTGCCCTTGCCGTGCATACCGACAGCAGCAGTCGGCAGCCGGTGCTCGGCATCGCGCGCTCGTGCTACCTCGGCCCGTCATACGAGGGCCAACAGCTCGACCTCACACCGTGGCCCGGCTTTCGCCAGAAGGAGTTGGGCACTGAGGCCGCCGATTTCCTCGCCGACCAGTTGGCTCACGGAATGATCGTCGGTCTTTTCCACGGGCGGATCGAGGCTGGGCCGCGCGCGCTGGGCAACCGCTCGATCCTCGCCTCGCCCCTGGAGCCCGGGTTTGTCGAGCGGCTGAACGCGACCGTGAAGTTGCGCGAGCCGTTCCGTCCCTTCGCGCCCATGGTCCTAGCCGAACGCGCCGACGAGTTCTTCACTCTTGGCCAGGAGGCGCCCTACATGTCTATGGCCTCCGGCGTGACGGAACAGGCTCGCGAACAGGTCCCAGACATCGTGCACGCCAACGGCACAGCACGGCTACAGACCGTCGCCCGGACGCAGAATCCGTTCATGCATGCGGTACTGACCGCCTTCGCTCACCGCACCGGCGTTCCCGTGCTGATCAACACCTCACTCAACGTCAAAGGCAAACCGATCTGCGGCACACCCGAGATGGCCCTCGACTGCCTGGCCAACTCCGGACTCGATGCCCTGCTCCTCGAAGGGCGGTGGATCTCCAAGTGAGAATCGGATACAGCTTCTGGGGTTTCCTCGGCAACGGGATCACCGATACTCCCGACGGAGGACGTAGCCACCGCCGCCCTTTCATCGACGCCCTGCTCGACCGCGGGCATGGCATCGTCTTCCTTCAGGAAGACCGCGACCGGTTGGAAGCCGGCGACGAACTCGGGGACGCTTACACCTTCGCCAGCGGGTGCCCCGACATCGATGTCTTGTTCCTGGAGTGGCGCTGGGCAGTACCCGGCCGCAATACGACCATGTGCGGTACTGAGGGGCACACCTGCGACCTGCATCGCCAAACCCAGCTCCTCGACCACTACACCGTGCGACACCAGATACCCACTGTCATCTGGGACAAAGACCGCACTCTGGAAGCGGACAGCGTGTGGCGCCGAACAGCACACGTGGCCGAATGCGAGGCCGCCCTCGAACCGACACCGGGCGCGCACTCCCTGCTCTTCCCTGTCGCCGACCACCACATTGCCCAAGCCGACCCGGTCACCCTCGCGGCACACCCCCGGGATCTGGCACTGGGCTACGTCGGCAACCAGTACGACCGCGACACACCGTTCGACCGCTTCTTCGCCCCGGCCGCCGCCCTCTTCGAACACCGGGTTGCCGGGAAATGGGTCAGTACCGACCGCTGGCCGCACATCCGCTTCCTCGGCCGGATTCCATTCGAAACCGCAGCCAACATCTACGAGCGGTCTCTTGCCACGGTTCTCCTGCTCCCCGAGCGATACGCCGCCGTCGGGCAGGTGACACAGCGCATCTTCGAAGCGGTCCTCGCCGGGTGCCTGCCCCTCGCCCCGTCAACGATCCGCTACGTCAACCGCTTCGTGCCAGACGAACTGATAGTCCACTCCGGACACGACGTAATCGACCGGCTCTCCCACCTCCGTGCGATCGCCGGCACCGCGCAGCACGCCTCCCTGATCGCCGCCTGCTTGGACCGCCTAAAGCAGTTCAGCTTGAGTACGCAGCTCGAAAACCTGGACAGAGTGCTGCACGAGCTGATTCCTTCGACCACTGCGGATCGGGGAGCCACCCGGTGCTCATGATTCGCCACATCGCATGCATGAGCTCAGCCCGTCCCGCAGCCACGCAATCGCACGGCTCTACCCTGGAGCACCATGAAGAAGGTCGCCATCATCGGCTGCGGCGGCAGCGGCAAATCATACCTGGCCCGCGCACTGGGCGAGATCCTCGACGCCCCGGTCACGCACCTCGATGCCGCGTTCTACGACGACGAGTGGAACGCCCTGCCCATGGACGAGTTCGCCGACCTGCAGCGCGAGCTGGTCTCCCAACCTCTCTGGGTGATCGACGGCAACTACAACTCGACCCTGCAGATCCGACTCGAAGCCTGCGACACGGTGGTCTTGATGGACGTCTCAACGATCGCCGCGCTCTACGGGATCTTCTCGCGGCAGCTCCGGCACGGGGCCGGGCACAAGGGCAACGGAGTGCACAACCGCATCCACGGGGGCGTGCTCAAATACGTCGCGACGTATCGCCGCAAGATGCGGCCGCGCGTGATGGCGAAGATCGAGGAGTTCGCCGCCGACCGGGCCGACGTGGTTCTGCTGGCCAACCGGCGCCAGACGCGACGCTGGCTGCGGGAGGTCGCCGCCGAACAATCCTGACCGCTCCACGCCCCGACAAAGGGGGCGCCGCGTGAGCCACCTGAACCCGTTCCTGGACCCGTCCCGACAAGAGGAGCTGTACGGGCGCGCCTCGCGGTTGACTGAACGCACGAGCACCCTGATGCGAGCGAAGAGGGCCGGCCCGCCAGTGCCAGGGACGGTCGTCGATCTGGTCCGATCTCATCACGCTGACGCCGATGAGCTTGGTGTGGTACTCGACATCGGCTGTGGCCGCGGCACCAGCAGCCTGGTTCTCAAACGCCTGTTGAGGCCGCGGCGCCTCGTGGGCCTGGATTCCTCATCCTCCCTGCTCGCGCAGGCCCGCCAGCGTGTCCAGGAACCGACTGGCCCCCACGTGGACTTCCTTCGCGGCGACTTTCACGCCCTCCCTCTGCCCGCCGAGGTGTGCGACGTGATCGTCGCTGCGTTCTGCCTGTACCACGCATCGCGACCACACGATGTCCTCGCGCAGTTCGCCCGGGTTCTTGCTCCCGGTGGTCTGGCCGTGCTCGTCACCAAGGGGATCGACAGCTATCGCGAGATGGACGAACTGGTTGCGGAAATCGGTCTCGACGTACGGGCCACACAGCACGAGAGCCTCTACGCCGCCGCACACAGCAGCAACCTCGCCGGCCTGGCCACCTCCTCACTCGATGTGGTCACGATCCACGACGAGGACCACACCTTCGTCTTCGACGGCAATGATCACCTGGCGCAGTACCTGGCGACCACCCCGAAGTACCAATTCGGGCCGGACCTCTACGGCCGTCCCGAAGCACTGAGCGCGATCCTGCACGAACTCCGTCCCGATCAGCCCCTCACGACGCGTTCCCTCATCACTTTCGTCGTCGCCGGGCGGAAGGGGGAACGAGGGTGATTGACACTCAATTCGCGAAGCACTACCCGACGCCGGGACGCGCCGCTGCGGCCGTCCGCAACTACCGGTGGATTGCCCAGTACGCGCCACCGCTACGGCAGCCGGAGCTCCGTCGCACCGGCCCCCTCAGCTTGACGTTCGAGCAGGTCGAAGGCCGCCCCGCCGGTCCACACGACCTGACTCGCCTAGCAGAGCTGCTGGGTAACGCACACGGAACCGCCTGGACAAAAGACCTGGCATTCGCCACATTGCGCATCCCGCACCGATTTCGGGACGGCGCCGTGTTCGAGGACTATCTCCGCCCCCGCCAGGTGACCCTGCGGCGACGGCTGGAGCAGGGTTACCTGACCAGCACCGAAGCCCTGCACACCACGCTGACCCTTCTGGACAAGACCGCGGAGGGGCCCTGTGCCTTCTACAAGGACAGCAATCTGCGCAACTTCATCATCACCGCGGCTGACGAACTGGTCACGGTCGACACCGACGACCTGACGCTCGCGCCGATGGGCTACGACCTCGCGAAACTGGTCGCCACTCTCCTACTGACGCATGGCGCCCTATCCAGAGATGCGATCGACGAGGCCTTGGCGGCCTACAACGGGGCTGCGCGCAGGCACGACGCCCAGCTCGGCACCACGGATCGCGAGCGCCTCGACGCGTTTTTGGCGCTGCACGCCACCTTTACCGCCCCCTACATCGGCCGGAATGGCTACCGCCACAGCTGGCCCGACGTCTGTCCCCAGGAAACCTCTTGATCACGAGCGAACCTGTCCTCGTGCGGCACGGCCAGGATCAATGCACCGCCGAGGGACTCGTCGGCGGCCCCCGCGTCTGCACCGGACTGACCAGACTCACGCGCAGGTCGACCTGGCCAGCGAACGCCATGGTCGAAGCCACGCAAAAAGCGACCTCGCCCTCGACACGCACCACCGGCGCGCCCTGGCCCGGTTCCCCTAACCCTCGCCCACATTCCTTCTGGAGACCCCGTGTCACAGCACGCGCCCAACCTGAGGATCCCTGTCCTGCGCAGGGTGGTCGTCACCGGCTCCGCCGGCTTTATCGGCTCCCGCCTCGCACACGCCCTCGTCCAAGCCGGCACTGCCGTCATCGGCGTCGATCGCCGTGACGCAGCTACCGACCCGCTGGCCGCCGCCAATCTCGCGCCTCTGCTCGGCCAGCCCGAGTACGAGCACGTCACCGCCGACCTGCTCAGCTGTGCAATCGAGCCGCACCTCAGCGATGCTGATGCGATCTTCCACCTCGCCGGAGTCCCCGGCGTGCGCCCATCCTGGGGGCCGCGATTCGGCGACTACCTCGCATCCAACGTCCTGGCCACGCACCGGGTCCTTGAAGCCTGTTCCCGCATCGGTCTCGCGCGGGTGGTTGTCGCCTCGTCCTCCAGCGTCTACGGCCCCACCGACGGCGGCGCGAGCGTCGAAACAGACAGTCCGCAGCCAGCATCTCCCTACGCAGTGACCAAGCTCGCCGAGGAGCAGCTCTGCCTCGCCTATGCTCGCCGGCTTGGCGGGCCGAGCGTCGTCGCCCTGCGGTATTTCACGGTCTACGGGCCGCGGCAGCGACCCGATATGTTCATCCACCGTGTCCTGCATGCCGCCCTGACCGGGAAGCCACTACACCTGTACGGAGACGGCCTCCAACGCAGGGACTTCACCTACATCGACGACGCGGTCGCCGCGACCATCGCGGCAGGGATCGCGCCCGCCGCACGTGGTCCGATCAATGTCGGAGGCGGAGCAACGGCGTCTCTACTGGAAGTGATCGACATCGCCAAGAGCCTCGTCGGCCGGGAGATCCGACTCCACCAGGGCCCGGCGCCCAACGGTGACATCGTCACCACCCGAGCCGATCTCACCCGCACCAGCGAGGTGCTCGGATGGCGACCCCACGTCGACCTTCACAGCGGAATGCACTCCCACATGGAGGTTCTGGCTTGTCAGCTCGGAGCTTCGGGCGAGCGGCCTGACGAGCCATCGCTGGCTAGCACGCACCGTCTCTCGCGCGTCCTGGCGTCTGCATGGAACCAGGAGACCGCCTCCGCGTAGCGGCAGCCAACGACAGCAGTCAAGTGCTCAGGGCGGCGCGTGGATCTGCAGTGTGCGGAGATCCCCCCACGATGGGTATAGCGCGCGTAGGCACGACGGGCAGGCGCCGCGCCACGACGATGGGTGGAGTGACTGCCCCACCGTCGAACGCCTGCCCCGGCGTATCCCGCCGCCGTATTCGCGATGCGGTTCCGCTCACCGACACCGCGCAGGGACCGGTGTAGATGCGTGGTCAGACCGGTCCTGCGCCCTGCTCGGCATGCAGGCTTCCCTACCTCTGGCAACTCGCGGGGCGGAGCCAAGCGGCACTTCCGGGGCCGCTGCGTGAGGGCGTCGCTGTGCTGGCCGGGAGGAGACAGAAGTCCAACCCTTCCGGCTGTCTGCGGCAGGGCACAACAATCACGGCTCCCGCGCGCCCTTGCGCTGCGACGCGGCGCACGAAGACATGAACGCCCCGAGGACACCCGTGCCCGGCCACTCGACCTCGTCTGGAGTGCAATGAAACGGCGCCACCGACAGCGACCCGCCTCCGGTTCCCCGGCCGGAGTGCCGCAGCTGGCCGCCAGCCGCTTCCACCCCTGGTTCGCCGACCTTGCCCACCTGTCTCTGTGGCACATGCTCACTCGGCTGCCCGCCCTCATCGCCACCGCGCTGCGCTGGAGTTGGAAAGCCAGTCCTCGCGACACTCTGCTGACGTTCGGACTCAATGTCGGCGCCGGCGTGTTCTCAGCCGCCGTCCTCACCGCTGTGGTCGGTATCCTCCAGGGACTCTTCGCCGAAGGCCCTACTCCCGAACGGCTGCAAAACGCCCTGCCCTCGCTGCTGCTGGCCGGTGGCGCCGTCTTCGCCCGCGCCGCTCTACGCTCCGGAGCGATCTGGGCCCAAGGTCGGCTGACCCCGATGGTGGAACGGGCCGTGGAGGTCGAACTGGTCACCCTGGCCACGGCCACCCGGCTGGAGGCCTTCGACGACTCCGAATGGTGCGATCAACTCCACCGCGCCCGCAGCATGGGCACCTCCGAGGCCGGGCGCATGACCGGCTACACGGTCGACATCGCTACCGAGACCGTCAGCCTGCTCGCCGTGGCCACGGTCGTCACGGTCCTGCACCCTCTCCTTCTGCCGCTGCTCGCGCTCACCGTCGCCCCCGTCGGGTGGGCCGCCGTCCGCTCGGCACGGATGCGCTATGAACGGATGCGCCAACTCAGCACGTCGCGGCGACTGCAGTACATGTACACCCACGCCATGACCGAACGCGACTCCGCAGCCGAGCTGCGCGCCTATGCGATGCGTCCCATGCTGTTGGAGGAGTTCGCCCGGGTAGCCGACCACGTGCGCGATGCGATGGTGGCCGTGGCCGCTCGCCAGACGAGTACCCGCGCCGTGGGCGACGTGCTGGCCGGTATCGCGACCCTGGCCACCTACGCCGCCCTGGTCGCGCTGCTGTTGGGCGGGCTGATGCCGCTGGCGGTGGCCGGGGCCGCCTACGTTGCCTTGGGCCAGGGCAAGGCCGCCCTGGACCGGCTCATGAGCGCCGTCAACTCCTGCTACGAGTCTGGGCTGTACCTGTCGGACCTGTTGGATGCCTTCGCCGAAGCCCGACGCCGCACCCGACCCGCCACGGTCGGCAAGGACCCGGGGCCGCTACAGGAGCTGCGGGTGCAGGGCGTGGACTTCGCCTACCCCGGCGCGCAGGCCAACGCGCTGACCGGCGTCGACATCACCGTCAACCGAGGCCAGGTTGTGGCTCTGGTCGGCGAAAACGGCTCGGGCAAATCCACGCTGGCCACCCTCATCTCCGGGCTCTACACCCCCGACGCCGGCGGCATCACCTGGAACGGCACCGACATCGCCGACCTGGCCGCGGACCGGTTGCACGCCCGTATCGGGTTGATCCGCCAGCAGTACCAGCAGTGGCCCTTTTCGGCCGAACGCAACATCACCATGGCCGCGGCCGAGGCCACCGATCCCGACCGGCTGAAGCGGGCCCTGCGTCTTAGCGGAGCAGACCAGGTCGTCGACGAGCTGGCGCTGGGCCTGGCTACACCGTTGGACACCCGCTTCGAAGGCGGCGAAGACCTCTCCGGCGGGCAGCGCCAGCGCATCGCCGCCGCCCGCGGCCTCTATCCCGAGGCCGATCTGGTCATCGCCGACGAGCCCACCGCCGCGCTGGACGCCCGCGCCGAGGAGCGACTGTTTGCCACCTTCCAGGCCGCCGCCGAGGGGGCGGCGGTCCTGCTGATCACCCACCGGCTGGCCAGTACCCGCAGCGCCGACTGGATCTACGTCCTGGACCACGGCCACGTGGTCGAGCAGGGCACCCACAGCGACCTGATGACATACGGCGGGCTCTACGCCGAGCTGTACGGCATCCAAGCCGCCGCCTACCACGCACCATCGCCACATCTGAGCTACGACGACACACCGTGATGCGAGCTATGCCTATCGTCGCGTTCGGTAAGGACTCTGTCACTGGCGTCATGCGGTCAGCACGAAGACATTCCCGCGGAGGGCGTATATCGTTCTGGGTCACGCAAGCCACCGGGAATGCGGAGGGATGCCGTGAGCTATGTGCCGCGCGCAGCGCTTCCCGCGCGTGTGCTGTATCGCGAGGACGTGCAGGAGGCGCTGGTCCGGCGCGATTTCGGCCGGGTGTTCGCTCTGGTGCGCAGGTGGGGCGGGATCAGCTTCAGCGCCATCGCCGAGTCTTGCGACGTCAAGCCCGAGCGGGTCGGCAAGCTCGCCCGTGGCGAGGGAGAGGTGACGAGCTTCGACAAGGTTCTGCAAATCTCCGACGGCCTGCGCGTCCCCGGCCACATGCTCGGCCTCCTTCCTCGGCCTTGGGAAAGCGAAGAACCGGCCGGCTCGTCCGACTCTCCTACCTTCCATGGGGCGGGCCGTCCACCTGCTACGGCAGACCACGTCGAATCCCCGGCCCCTCATGCCTGGCAGTCGTCACTGCTTGACCGAGCTCTGTCCCTCTCGTTCACTCCAGGCGGATCGCGTCAGCCCGTGGACAACGCCAGTGCACTGTGGCAGACCGACGTGCACCGGTTTACAGAAGTCCGCGAGTCCTCCGTCTCGGCGGACGAGATCACGCCCGAAGTCTTGCGGTGGCTCGTGGCCCCGCCTGCGGTGCGTGATCTGCCGGCGTCCACAGCGATTGCCGTCGCAGAGGACGACATCGCGGCCATCCGGCGCGCCTGCGGCCTCTTCGAGGCGTTGGACCACGAGTTCGGGGGCGGCCACGCGCGCGCTGCCGCCGTGCAGTACCTGCACAGCGAGGTCGCTCCGCTGTTGTATGGCAGCTACACCGCACCGGCGCAGCGCGACTTGTTCTCGGCAACGGCCCACTTCTCCTACAAGGTCGGCGCAATGGCCTACGACGCGGCCCTGCACGGGCTCGCGCGTCGCTACTTCCTCCAGGCGCTCAACTTCGCCCATATCGCCGCTGACACCGCGCTGGCCGGCAAGGCCCTGGCGCTGATGAGCCACCAAGCGAACTTCCTTGGCGACTTCCGCAGCGCGGTCGACTTCGCCCGCTCGGCCAAAGCCGGTACCCGAACCAAGGTGACGCCTGGGGTCTATGCCATGTACTCGGCGATGGAGGCACGCGGGCTCGCTTCCCTCGGTGAGGAACGCCAATGTGCAGCCGCCTTGCGCGAGATGGAGGACAGCTTCAGCCGTCGCGACGATGAGGAACCCGCCTGGCTCGACTACTTCGACGCGGCTGAAGTCCACGATGAGTTCGCCCACTGCTACCACGACCTCGGTCACGCCGAACGGGCAGCCCAGCACGCCCGCGCCGCCATCACCGCAACGCGTCGGGAGTACCGGCGCAGCCGCACCTTTGCCGGCCTCACGCTGGCTAGCTCCTGTCTGATCGGTGCCCGCGGGCGCGATGTCGAGCAGGCGTGCGGGCTCGCTGAGGCCGCGCTGCACGAGGCGGGCTCCCTACGCTCAGCGCGTGTCCACGCCTACGTATCCCGGTTCGACCACGGTTTGAGGCCCTATGCCGAGACTGCGGCAGTGCAACGGTTCCGCGAACAGGTACTACCGGAGCTTCGTTTGTCTGCGCCCATGCACGACCGGTGATCACACGCCCGGCGTCCACTCCTGCGAGCGGGAGGAGTCCCGCAGCGTCGCGATGCGCTGAGTGGCCTCAGCACGCAACCGCGGCTCGCGTCCGGTCCGCGAGCACAACCATGCCGTCATCCGCAGCTTGCGGATCTCCAGCAGCGTCGGAAACCCCGCCCAGTTGCGGACATCGCTGCCGTAGGCAGTGATGAATGCGGTGTACTCCTCGGGCGTGTACCAACCAAGGTGGGCGTAGGTGGCGGCCACGATCGTGTCCCATTCGCGCGGGCCGATGGAGACGCGCTCCAAATCCAGCATCACCACCCGGCCCTCACCGCTGCGGACGATGTTCTTTCGGTGGGCGTCACCGTGGATGGGACCTGCTGGCAGGGCGAAGTCCAGCCGCGCATAGGCGGCGCGGAGTTCCTCCAGCTGACGGCGGAGGAAGGCCATATCGTCGGCGTCCAGCCCCTCGGCGGAGTCGAGATAGTCTTCCACGCCGGCCAGCGGCTCAAGAGCGGGCAATTCCATCTGTGTGGGCGCCTCCAGTGCGTGCAGACGCCCCAGCATCTCGCCGAGATCACCGGTCGAGGCGATGGTCGGGTCCGGGATCTCCTCCCACAGCGTGGCCACACGGCCGTCCACGGCTACCGGGCTCGACCGCAGCGGGCGCACGACCGGAATCCCCTCGGAAAGGAGCCACTGGGCGACACGGATCTCCCGCAACGCCCGGCGAGTGTGCTCTGCAGAAGTGATCCGCAGGACGACGTGGGCGGCGGGGGCGAGGAAGGTCGCATTCGCCCCGACCGGCCCGAGCCGGTGCAACCCGACGGAATCGAGGTTCTCTCGCGCGCACACGATCCCGGCGAGGCGTTCCGCGGCGGCCGTATCCAGATTCCTACGGGACCGCCCGCGTTCACTCACCGTGATCTTCTCCATCGCTCTCGGGTCGGCAGCACGGGAAGGCCTCGATGGGCTGTGTTGGCCGGGATCCACCACGGGAGGGGTGGATCAGCGCCGTTGCAGCCGAAGCCGTGTACAGAGCCCATGAGCCAGGATAATCCGCTGTGTGCCACACCTGCCTGAGCGCCTAGCGTAACCCCGGCACCAGCAGCGGAAATACCCACGATGGGGGTAGCCCGCGGGGGCAAGACACCCACGCACTGCGTCGCAACGATGGCGACGTGATGACGAAACACCTCCCGCGATGCGGCCTGTCTTTCGCTGCCGCCCGCCACAGTGAAGCGGGGTGGCGGTGATGGAGGATCGCGCTCCCCGCGCCGAGCCGCCCGAGCGCTCAGTGCCGGTGTCCGACCTGCACACCGCAGGCACCCCCATCTACGCCGACGCGCTCGACGAGGACCTGCCCGCGGTGCTCGAAAGGCTCCGCCAGAGGCACGGTGCCCTCGCTCCCGTGCAGGTCGCCCCGGGCGTGGGCGCGTGGGTGACCCTGTCCTATGACGTCAGCCTCGACGTTTTGCGCGACCGGGTGCGCTTTCCGCGTGATCCCCGCCGTTGGCGCGAGGCGCGCGAGGGCCGCGCTACCCCCGAGACCGTGCCGGGGCCCTTCTGGTACTTCCGCAACGCCTTGGCTTCCGACGAGCCGGACCACTCCCGCTACCGCAGCGTCATCGTCGACGCGCTGGCCCGGATCACGCGGGACGGCACCCGGCTGGCCATCGCTGACATCGCCGCGGACCTGCTCGCCGCACCGGGTGCAGCCGGGCGCATCGACGTGGTCGCCGACTACGCCTTCCGCCTGCCGCTGCTCTTGCTCAACCGCTACTTCGGTTTGGACGACGCCCACGGGCGGGAGCTGACCGAACTCATGCGCTGCGTGTGGGACGGCGGCGCCGACGCAGAGCAGGCGCGCATGGACCTGTTCGGCTATGCCCAGGCCGTCACCGCCGCGCGGCGGGCCCAGCTCGGCGCCGACGTCGTCTCGCGCATGATCGCCCATCCCCACGGGTTGGACGACGAGGAGGTGGCCCACCAGCTCATCCTCGTCATCTCCGCTGCCCACGACCCGCTGATGAACCTCATCGCCAACACGGTCCACGTGCTGCTGACCGATCGCGGGATCCGTGCGGACGTGGCCGGGGCCCGTACCCGTATCGACGAGGCGATCGACACGGTGCTGTGGCGCTCGCCGCCGATCACGCTGCTGCCGGGCCGCTATGCGGCCCGCGACATGGAGGTGGCCGGCGCCCGGGTGCGTGAGGGCGACTGCCTGATCATCGGCTACGGCCCCGCCCACGCCGACCCGCAGGTCGCCCCGGGAATTGACACCGCCGCGCTGTCGGGTTCGCGCGCGCACCTGGCGTTCGGCGCCGGGGCCCACCAGTGCCCGGCTCACAACCTGGCGCGCCAGATCGGCATCGACGCCGTGGCCGCCCTGCTGCACCACATGCCCGACCTGCGCCTGGCCGTGGCTGCTGAGGATCTGGTGCGGCGCCGCTCGCCGTTTGCCCACGGCCTGCACGCGCTTCCCGCCGCGTGCACGCCCATCCAACGCGACGCCGACTCCTCCCCGTTGTTCCCCTCTGCTGGAGGTGCCCCGTGCCCGCACGCCCCGAGCCCATCGTCCTGGTCCCGGGACAGGCCCACGCCCAGGCACGCGAGCTCCACGAGGCCGGCCCGCTGGCGCGCGTGGTGGTCGCGGATCTTCAGGTTTGGGCGCTGACCCACGGCGCGCAGTTGCGCGCCGCCCTGGTGGATGGGCGTTTTCGCCGCAACTGGCGGGCCTGGTCGGCCTTGGCCCAGGGAGCGGTGCCCGCGGATCACCCGGTGGCGGCCATGGTGGGGCTGGACAACATGCTCACCGCCGACGGCGCCGACCACCGGCGCCTGCGCGGACTGATCTCCCAAGCCTTCACGCCCGGCCGGATCGGGGCTTTGCGTCCCGCGATCTGTGGGCGGGCCGAGAAGTTGGTGGAGGAGCTCGCCCTTGCCGCAGGGCCGGTGGATGTGAAGGCCGCCTTCGCCTACCCGCTGTCCCAGCAGGTCTTCGGGGACCTGTTCGGCATCGGCGAAACCGACCACGGCCGGATCCGCGCGATGGTCGACACCGCCTTCTCCACCGCGCCCCCGGACGAGGTGCGGGCGATGCGGGCCGAGGTCGACGCCTACCTCGACGAGGTGATAGCCGCCAAACAGGACATGCCCGGTTCCGACGTGGTCTCGGCGCTCATTGGGGCCCGTGAGGGCGGCGAGCGGCTGAGCACCCGCGAGCTGCGCGACACCCTGTGGCTGCTGCTCACCGCCGGCTATGAGACCACCGCCTCCGCGCTGGCCAACGGCATCGAAACCCTGCTGGGTTCCCCTGAGCAACTCGCGCGGTTGTGTGCGGGCGAGGCGGCCTGGCTGGCGGCCGTGGAGGAGATCCTGCGCGCCGCGACCAGCGTCGCCACGCTGCCGTTCCTCTTCGCTTCCGAGGACGTCACCGTCGCCGGCCACACCATCGCCGCGGGTGAGGCGGTGCTGCTGTGCTATCTGGCCGCCAACCGCGACCCCGCCCGTTACGGCGAGGCCCAGGCCCTGGATCTGGGAGCGATGCGGCCTCGCCACCTCGGCCTGGGCCACGGGCCCCACGTGTGCCTGGGGGCCGCGCTGGCGCGCGCTGAGCTGGAGATCGGCCTGTCCACTCTGTTCGCCCGGTTCCCTCGGGCCCGCCGGGTCGAGCCCGCCCCGCCGCGGCTGGGGTCGGTGTTCATCAACTCCCCCGCCGCGCTGCCGGTGCATCTGGAGCCCGCCGCCGCATGACCCCCTCGACGCAAGGAGCACGCAATGGTCTACCCCGCACGAACCGTCCCCGGTTCCGCCTCCTCGACGCGGACCCCAACGGCCGCCGCCGCGGACGAGGACCCCACGGTGCTGCCGGTCGCGATCGGCAGCGGCGCAGGGCTGGCGGGTGCCCAGTGAACCGCGTCGACATCGCCGGCGTCGTGGCGCGTCTGCGTCGTGATTACCCGCAGTGGACCGTCACCCACCACGCCACCGCGGCCGCCCCGGGTGGGATCTTCCTCGCCCGCCGCCCGGTGCCCACCGACGACGGCCCCGAGGCCTTCGCCGCGGCAGCCTCTGACGAGCAGGAGATGCGTCGGCGCCTGGACATCCAGGAGAGCCTCGCCCAACGCTTGATCAACCTCAGCCGCGGCTCCCTCGCCCTGGACCACGATGCCGAGGTCGCCGCGGTGATCGCCGACCTGGAGGACGCCCACCCGCGCTGGCGCCTCAGCTACGAGATCGGCTCCCTGGGCGCAACGTTCACGGCCCGGCGAACTCTGCCCCCGCACCATGCCGACCTGGGGCTGTTGGGGACCGTGACCGCCCCGAGCGCGCAGGAGCTGAGCTGGCGCCTGGCCTCCCAAGACGCGCAAATCGCCGCCGTGTCCATGGCTGAGGGGCCCGAGGCGGATCCCGCCGAGAGCCTCACCGACACCGTGGCTGGCTTCGAGGACCTGCTCCGCCGCGCCGCCGGCGAAACCTGACCCGAGCCCTCGACACCCGTCCGGCCCTCCCCCTGACCAACTGGTGCCCCTGATGACGATCAAACCCTTCCCGCTGTATGCCCACACCGGCCCACCCGCCGAGCTCTGGCCCAGCCTGCGCGCCCGCTACCCCTCCGGTATCGCCCCGGTCATGCTCGACCCCTACACCCGGGCCTGGCTGCTACTCAGCTGGGAGACCAACAAGCAGGTGTTCCGCGACCCGCTGGAGGTCTACTCGGTAGACCCACGGTGGTGGCGCGAAGGCACCGACGGCACCGTGCCCGAAACCTCGGGACTCAAGGCCATCTACCGCCCCCGCGACAACGCCCGCCACCACGACGGAGCCCGCCACCGCCACTACCGCCAGGCGCTGGAGAACGCGTTGGGCGCGATCGACCAACGCCGACTGATCGCCGAGGTGGGCGAAGCTGCCGACCTACTCGTCGCGCGCTTCGCTGCCCGCGGGTGGGCCGATCTCATCGAGGACTACGCCGCACAGCTGTCGGCGATGGCCCTGACCCGTTTGCTCGGCCTCGACGACGAGACCGGTGCCCGGGCGTGTACGGCCATGCGCCAACTGTGGGACGGCGGCGGAGGCGGCGACGCCCTGGCCGGTTGGTACGACCTCTATGCCGTGCTGGCGGAGTCAGCCAAGCACCAGCGGGACGTGCCGGGCGACGGGGTGATCGCCGGCCTGATCGACGCAGGACACACCGACGAAGAAGTCGCCGACCAGGCATCCCTGGTCGTCTCGGTCACCCACGATCCCGGCGCGCACCTGATCGGCAACACCATGCGGGCGCTGCTGACCGACCGGACGCTGCGGGGCGAGGTCTGGGGGGCACGTACCCGCACCGCCGATGCGCTGGATCTGACGCTCGTGCGCGACACCCCGATGCGCACCCTCATCGGGCGCTGGCCCCGCGCTGAGCACCGCATCGGCGACTACACCGTCCACCAAGGCGACATGGTCGTCTTCGGCCTGGAGTCGGCCAACCAAGACCTCATCGACAAAAGCGGGATCACCCACCCGCAAGGGGCGCCGGCCTACATCGCCTGCGACACCCACGCCCTGGGCGCCGGCACCCGTGCCCACCTGGCCTGGGGAGTGGGCGCCCACCAGTGCCCGCACAACAGCCGTGATATCGCCACCACCATCGCCGAACACGCCATCGACCGGCTGCTGGCCCAGCTGCCGGACATGGCGCTGGCCGTCGACTCCACGGCGCTGGTGCGGCGGATGTCGTTGACCATCAACGGCCTTGAACGCCTCCCGGTCCAGTTCCAACCCACCACGATCACCAAGGGACAAACATGGCAGAGCCCCGCCCGCCCCTCGCCCTCGCACCCGGCACCAGCCACGCCGACCTCGCACCGCACCTCCTCGCCCATGGCCCGCTTGCTCAAGTGGATCTTCCCGGAGGGATAAGGGTGTGGGCCATCACCCACTACGACGCGCTGAAAGAGGCGCTGCGCAACGAGCCCGAGGCCTTCGTGCGCAACATGACCAACTGGCGCGCCCTGGCCGAGGGGGACATCGACCGGGCCAACCCCATGGTCGCGATGCTCGATGGCATGGACTCCATGCTGCAGTCCAACGACCCCGACCACGCCCGGGTGCGGCGCCTGGTGCAGAAGACCTTCACCCACCGGCGGATCCAACACCTTCGTCCGCAGGTGGAGGCGGTAGTGGCCGACCTGCTCGACCGGTGGGAGGAGGCCGCGGCTGAACGCGTGGTCGATTTCAAGTCCGAGTTCGCGGTACCGCTGCCCATCCGGGTGATCTCGGACCTGCTGGGCATCCCGGAGCAGGACTCGGGCGCGATCCAGGACCTGACCACCCGCGCCCTGTCAGGGACCCATCCGGGGGTGATGGAGGAGTTCTGGGCCTTCATCGACGACACGATCGAGCGCAAACGCGCCCGCCCCGACGAGGGCCTGATCAGCGCGCTGATCGCGGTGCGCGACGAGGACGACGCCCGGCTCAGCCCCAAGGAGCTGCGCGACAACATCCTGCTGTTCTACGTCGCGGGCTATGAGACGACCATGGGGGTGCTGACCAGCGGGGTGCAGGCGCTGCTGGAGCACCCCGACCAGCTGGAACTGATCCGCACCGGGCAGGTGGCGTGGTCCCAGGCCATCGAGGAGATCCTGCGCTGGCAACCCTCGGCGGCCACTCTGCCGATGATGTTCACCGCCCGCGACGGGGTCCGGATCGGTGACGTCGTGCTGGACCAGGGTGAGCCGCTGCTGCTGGCCTACCTGGCCGCCAACCGCGACCCGGCTGTGTGGGAACACGCGGAGGAGTTCGACATCACCCGCGAGGCCCAGGCGCACCTGGCCTTCGGCCACGGACCCCACCACTGCCTGGGCGCACCGCTGGCCCGAATGGAGCTGGCCGTCGCCCTACCCGCCGTCTTCGAACGCTTGCCCGACCTGCACCTGTGGGGCGAGCGCCCCGGCCCGGCCCCCAGCCTGCTCATGCACCACCCCGCCACGCTGAAGGTAATCCTGGCCCGCCATGTCGGCCGCGGCGCCTCCATGATCGCCGCCTGACCACGGCCACCGCTGAGACGACCGGGCCACGTGCTCCGCGCCGGCCGCGCCGATACACCCGTCGATCCGTATCGGCGCCGGCCCCAGGGGAGACAGCGCGTCGAGCCGGTCCCGGTCCCGGTGGGGCGCTCGGCCAGCCCCTGGCGCCCCACCGGCTCCTCCCCCTACTGCAGGAAAGGCCCCCGATGAACAACACCGGCCCTGAGCCGACTTTCGCGCTGCCCACCGTGGCCAGCCCCGCCCGCCTCTACGACGTCTACCTCGGCGGCAAAAACAACTACCCCGTCGACCGGGACCTGGCTGCACAGATCGAGGCCGAAGTCCCCGAGATCAAACCGATGGCGCGCGCCAACCGGCGGTTCCTCGGCAGCACTGTGGACCACATGGCGCGCCAAGGGGTGGACCAGTTCCTCGACATCGGCTCCGGGCTGCCCGCCCAGAACCCGGTGCACGAGGTCGCCCGCCACCACCACCCCGGCGCGCGCGTGGTCTATGTCGACTACGACGCCACGGTGCGGGTCCACGCCGAAGCGCTGCTGGCCGAGGAGCCCGACATCACCGGGGTCGTCCAAGCCGACATGCGCGACCCGGAAACGATCTTCGCCCACCCCGAGCTTGTCGACCGCCTCGACCTGGAGCGGCCGGTCGGGCTGCTCCTGGTGGCGATGCTGCACTTCCTCACCGACGACGAGAACCCCGCCGGGCTGCTGCAGCGCTACCTGGACCACCTGCCGACCGGCTCCTACGTCACGATCAGCCACGTCGAGTCCGACACCGCCCCCGACCGCGCAGCCGCCCTGGAACACTTCTACGAATCCGCCACCTCGGCGCTGCGCGCCCGCTCCCATGCTGAGATCGCCCGCTTCTTCGACGGGCTGGAGATGGTCGACCCGCCCGGATTAGCCCACATCGGCACTTGGCGCAGCCGCCTCACCCCGATGACCGACGACGAGACCCCGATCCCTGCTGAGCAGGCGTGGGGACTGGGCGGCCTCGCCCGACTCACTAGCCGCCGCTGACGAACACGGCCACGCCCACACACACCGCGGCCGTGTGTCTTCCGGGGGCGCTCTGCAGTGCCGTCCTGCACCCCCGGGATGCCGCACTGCTTGCTCCCAGCCCCGCGGTGCGTCCCCGCGCCCTGGCCCTTCTCTCTGAAAAGGCGGGGCCCTTCTTGCCGATCCAGCCCGCCGGCACCGAAAGTGCCTCCCCTACTACGAAAGGTCCTCCATGGCCGGTCCGCCACCGCTCCTGCGCCACAACCTCGCGGAACTGGTCCCCGGCATCTACCGCGTGCACATCCCCGCCCTAGGGCTGCAACAGACCGACCACCGGCGGGTCCCCGCCACCGCCGCCCTTACGCGACGCTCATGAGCCTGCCCGCCACTGTGATCGCCGCCGTTGCACTCGGGGTGCTGCTCATCGGCGCCTTCGCCGGACGAGCCCGCCACGACGGCGCGGACAAAGCCTTCTACCACGTGCTGTTTCCCGCCACCGCCGTCGTGCTGGGCGTCATCGCCGCGCTGGCGTACCTGGCCGGCTGGTGGTGAGCACCATCCCACCGATCCGCGCCCCGCCCGCGGGAGAACCAGCACCCCACTCCCGTGCCCGAGCGACTCCGAGCCCTTCTTCCACCACTGTCGAGACAGAGACCGATCGTGACGACACCCCCCTCAACCGCCACCGCCCCCGCAAGGACCTCCGACCCGCCGGTGCGCGGGTGGCGGCGCCTGCTGCTCGAACCCACACCCGCCTCTGCCCTGCCCCGCTCCCGGCCGATGCCGGCCTGGCTCGCCTACACCGCCCTCGCCGCGGCCTACCTTGCGACCTTCGGCTACTCGCTGGTCGGCATCGTGGCGGCCTACCTCTTCGGCGGCACCGCACCGGTCACCCACCCGCCCACAGCCGAGAACTTCTGGTCACAGGCGCTGCCCGGGTGGATCCAGCACGCTGTGCTCCTTCTCGTGGTCACCGCGATCGTGTTGCTGGTGGCTTGGCGGCGCCGCATCCGCGTGCGCGACCTGTTCGCTCCCGAACCGCCCTCGGCCCCCGCCCCGGAGAACAAGCGGCGAGCGCGCCGCCAGGCCCGGACCGTGTTCGCCTGGGCGCTGGCCGGGATGACAGCCTGGATGGTGGCCTCCTCCGTCATCGGCCAACTCGTGCCCGCAGGCCTGGCCGGCGGGTTCGCCATCGAGAACCGCAGCGATGCCATGTGGATCGTCGGGCTGCTGGGACCGACCCAGTTCACCACCGCCCCCATCGAGGAACCCGTCGTCGTGGCGGTGCTGGTGATCCTGCTCAGTGCGGCCCACCGACCGGCCGCCGAAATCTACACGGTCGGGGCGATCGCCAAGGTGGCCTACCACGCCTACTACGGGCCCGTGGTGCTGCTGCTGATCCCCGAGGCGCTGCTGGTGCTGTGGCTGTATCGGCGCACCGGGCGGCTATGGCCCGTCATCTGCGCCCACGCCGCCTACAACGGCGCCTACTCCCTCCTGGTGATCGCCTGGCCGCCCGTCGCCACCTACATGGGCTGAGCACCCACGCCGCGGTCCCCGCACGAAGCCCACCCCCTCGCGCGGGGACCCTCCGCACCCCTGCCTTCATCGACCTCGCTGCCGAACTTCCCACCACAGGAAGCATCCATGACACCGCCCTCGAAACAGATCCGCATCGCGTCGCAGAACCTGAAACACGGCGGCATCCAGACCGGCGACGGCCGCCCCGACGACCGGTGGCCGACCATCGCCGCCGATCTCCGCTCGGTGCAGCCCGACATCGTGTGCCTGCAGGAGTGCCACGGCTGGAGCGACCACCTCCGCGCCCAGGTCTACCGCGCCGAACAGGACCTCGGCATGCGCCTGGCCGGGCTCGTGCGCGGCCGCGCGGTCGGCGGCAACGCCGTCTTCTACCGACCCGAGGCCATGGCTCAGTGCGGGTGGGCCGACGCCTACACCCAGGAGACCTACACCGGCCTGGGAGTCGCGCTCTTCGACGTCGACGGCTGGTCCCAGCGGCTGGCCGTGGCCAGCACCCACCTGACCACCACCAGCGCCGAAGCGGCGATCGACGAGGCGATGCGGGTGGCCGACCGCATCACGCGCTACAGCGCATACGGGGTGATGATCGGCGACATCAACACCCACCCCTTGCGCGACGGCGGTAGGGTCCCCGATCCGGCGGCCGTGAAGCCGCTGGACCGGGCGGCACGCTGGGACAGCGACGACCAGCCCGACCGGCGTGTGGCCCACCGCCTGCACCGTGCCGGGCTGGTGGACGCAGCCGACCACCTCGCCCAGAAATCCGGTGACACCCGTTTGTACGCACCGACGGGCCGCGGCGGCATCCGCGTTGACCAAGCGCTGGTGACATCGCCGCTGGCCGCGAAGCTCGCCACCTACGAACGGGTGGAGACGGCCAGCGACCACGCCGGGATCGTGATCGGAATCGACCTGTAGGCCACGCGCGCCGGGTGTGCCCTGCCGACGCTTCCCGGGCTCGCACTCCCGTTCACCAGAACAGGTGTGCAGTCGCCGCTGAGGTAGCGTCGGGCGGCGATGAACATCCGCAGGTACAGCTGATCGACGCTGCGGTAGCCCGGGATCAGGTCCTCCCGCCTCAGCGCGCCGTCCCGGATCCGGCGATGACCGTGCCAGCCCTCGCGCACCAGGTGCCGGGCGGGCGCCTCGGTGGTCTCGCCGCGGACCAGGGCGATGGCGTCGTCGAGGCGACTTCGACGAGCCCGGAGGCTTCGATGTCCTCCGGGGATGTCGGCCACGTCGAGGCCGAGGGGAATCAGGTGCCAGAACTGGAACTCGTGCTCGATCCAGTCGGGGGCGAGAGTGACGGCGGTTTGGCGGATCCCCAGCGGCTGAAGCTCGGCGTAGGGCGTGTCGAGTCCGAGTTCATCACCCAGCTCCCGCACGCCCTCGGGGACGGCCTCACCGGCCTGGTAATAACCGCCGACAGTGGAAGTCGGCGTAGTCAGGCCGGTCGAAGACGTAGCGTCCGGAACTCTTCTTCTGCAGCAGCACGGTCGCTGTGTCGGGGTTGAAGGCCAGACAGGAGAAGGTGCGGTGCCACAGGCCGCGCTCGTGGGCGATCCTCTTGTCCGCGGTACCCACGTGTTCGTTGCAGTCGGTGTAGATATCGATCAGCACGGGGCTGGGCTTCCCGGTTGCGGTGGTGTGGCCGTGCCTGCGGCGCAGGGGCAGCATGGCGGTGGGGCGGGAAGCCATCAGGCGACGGAGGCCGCTTCGGTGAGCAGCGCCGCCCGGTTGGCCAGTACGAACTCCTTCAACGGAGCCGGCTTGAGGTCGACCGCGGCGAGCGCATCGCCACGCAGCGCGACCCGGTCGAGTTCGTAGCCACCGCGTTCCGGGTCGCTGTACTCCGCTCCGGTCCGGGCGGATGCGTCCAATGCCGACAACCGGGAAATGAAGAAGTGGTGCACGACGTCCCCGTCTTCGCCGGCGTAGCTGAACAGGAACACGTGCGAGGCGACTACCGCTGTCGCGCCCAACTCCTCGGCGAGTTCACGATGCAAGGCTGCCTCGACCGATTCGTCTGAGTCCTCGACACTGCCACCTGGGGTAGTCCAATACGGCGACTCATTCGGCTTCGTCCGCTTAATCAGCAACAGACACCCTTGCTCATCGACCAGAATGGCCCGCGCCGCACGCCGCTGCACGCTTCCGCCCGTCTGCTCAGTCATAGCCGGACAGGCTACAGCGGCGAAGGCGTGTCTCCGCCGCCTCACCCACGCGTGGCGACGAAACGATCATGTCCGTCTGCCCTGCTGCGACTCGTATCCCCTTGTTTTCAGCTGGATGTCGCCCCCGCCAACAACGTTCGTCAGAACCCCTCAGCACTCAGACCCCCCTGGCGCATCCCAAAGATCATTTAGCACCGTGAGGACGCAGTCACCAGGCTATTTTCTTGACCGTCTCATGCCTTGCCCGCTCATAACGATATAGCAATCGATAGACACATGCTGCACCATTCACATATGTTTCTACTTGCTTGGTCGGTTCTGCCCCCTTTCGCGTCTGTCTCCCTGATCACCGCGCACGCTGTCCCAATCAGCTATAAGCACCAGGAGCTTTCGTGCACATCCAGGTCAGCGATGGTCTACAAGAAGTTGCGCCCGCCGGTGGAGTCGAGGTCATCGAGCGCAAAGGCATCGGCCATCCGGACTCACTTGCCGACCTGCTCGCCGAAGCCTTCTCCCAGAGGTACTCCCTACACGGCCTGGAGACCTTCGGTGATATTCCCAATCACTGGGTCGATAAGACCACGCTCGTCGGAGCACGCTCCGAGGTGCGTTTCGGCGGTTACTCCATCGAAAGCGCGGTGCAGGCCCACCTCTTCGGCAAGATCACCAGAACCGTCGGTAATCAACCCATTCCCATCGAAGAACTCTTCCGCGGCGCAGTCCATGACCTCCTACCGTCTGCCACCGGCGCGTCCTCGATCGCCTCCCACGTCGAGCCGGCAGTGGAAAACACCGCAGGCATCGCCGCCGACCATCCTGCCGCCTTCTACCGCCCGTCACAGGGTGGTGACATGTCTTACACCGACGGTCTGCGCGCCAACGACACCGTCTTCTGCTCGGCCTACGCCCCCGCCACGGCACTGCAACGCCTGGCCATCAGCCTGGAGAACTTCGCGACAGGCCCTGAGCTCGGCGCCGACCTGCCGACCGGGCGCGATGTGAAGGTCATGCTCGTGCGCACCGGCGCCTGCGTGAACATAACCGTGTGCCTGCCGGTCCACCCCGAGCGCGTCTCGTCCCTTGCTGAGTACTCCCGGGTCGTCTCCGAAGCCCGCCAGCGTATTGAGGCCCACTCCTCAGCTCGCGCGGCGGAGTCGGCCACGGGGTGGCGGCTGCAAATCGCCGTGAACACCAAAGATCAGGAAGGCGGGGCCTATCTCGCGCCGTGGGGCACCTCGCTGGGCAAGGGCGACTGCGGTCTGGTCGGCCGCGGCAACCGGGCCAGCGGGATCATCGCCGCCGACCGCGGCAGCAGCGGGGAGGCGATCGCGGGCAAGAACCCGCTGCACCACGCCGGCAAGCTCTACACGCTCGCCGCAGAACGGATCGCCCACCGCATCGGACTGCCCAACCACACCGTCCTGGTGGCCCGCAACGGCGACCGGCTCGACACGCCGTCTTTCGTCGGTGTGCGCATCCGCGAGAAGGGCGGTTCCGCACAACAGCGCCGCATCTCCGACGTCGTCGACGAGGAGATGTCGACGCTCTCCCGGTTGTCCAAGTGGCTTCTGACCACCCCGGTTCTCGACCGGTTCCGCACCCCCGACCTGCTCTTGGAGGCGTGAGCGTGGATGCTGATCTCGCCACGCGCGACGTGGTGCTGGTCACCCTGGACTCCTGCCGCTACGACACCGCACGCGGCGCCCACCTGCCCGCGCTTTCCGCGCTGGGGCCGCTGCAGCGGGCGGAGAGCCCGGGGACCTTCACCCTGCCCGCCCACGCCGCCATGTTCACCGGATTCCTGCCCCGTCCGGTCGAGGGCCACTTCGAGATCGGCGGGCAGCGCCTGGGCAGCATTTGGCGCTCCGCCGCCGCGCGGGCGCGCCCTCTCGACGGTGGTATCGCGTTCCGCGCACCGTCCCTGATGGATCACTACGCCGACCAGAGCTATCGCGTCCTCGGCGCCGGCGGCGTCACGTTCTTCGACCCCACCAACCCGTGCAACAGCCTGCCCACCCGGTTTTCGGAGTTCCGCTACTTCGGCCGAGACGCGGCCTCCCCGGCCGACGCCGCCACGCGCGTGGTCGACCGGGAGGCCTCGTTGACCCTGGCCCACGTGGACGAACTGGCCCAGGCGTGTCTGCAGGCCAGGCGGTTCTTCTGCTTCATCAACTGCCCGTGCACCCACATCCCCTACACCAGCCCGGCAGCCGTGCTGACCGAGGAGACCACCACGCTTCTTGAACGCCTGTACCACCTCCACGACGCCAAGACCCCGCACCCCGAGCATCGGCCGCCGCTTGAGGCTACCGAAACGGCCACGCTGCGTGACATGCAGCGGTGTTCTCTGGAATGGGCCGATGCCCGGCTGGGCCGACTCTTCGACCACCTCGCCCACCGGCGCCCGCTGGTAGTGGTCTGCAGCGACCACGGCGAGGAGTTCGGCGAAGACGGCCGATACGGACACGGCCACCCCCACCCCACCGTCACCACCGTCCCACTGTGGTGCGGCCTACTCGACCGGTGAACGAGGACGGGAGCATGGAACCGCTGAGCCGACGCAACGCCCCCGCAACGGCCCTTGAGGGGGCCGAGCCCGTACGTACGCGCCTGGGCGTCTCGCCCAACCACGCCTCGTTTCGCGTCGGCGTGCTCCGTACCCACCTACTGACCGCCTTGGCCGCCCACGCCGCCGCCGCACGCACCGGTGCCACCGCCCAGGTCCGCGTGCGGTGGGACGACACCGACCCCTCCCGCACCGACCGGCGGCATGAACCCGACCTCCTCACCGAACTCGCTGATGTGGCTCAGATCCCCGTCACCGACGCCGACCTGCGCCAAAGCCACGGCGCACCCCGCTACCGTCAAGCGCTGGCCCACTTACAGGAGTCGGGCGTCATCCGCGACGAGGGCGGCACCGCCTGCCTGGACATCGCCGCCGCCGACCACGTCCTGAAACGCCGAGGCCAGGATCCGGAAGGGGCCACGACTCACGCCGCCGTCAACACCCGTGTCCAGCTCCAACCAGCCCAAGCCCGCGTGCGCCTTCTCCGCTCCGACGGCCGTGCCCTGTGGCACCTCGCCAGCGTCGTCGACGACCTCCACCAGCACACGACACTGATCGTGCGCGGCTCGGACAAAACCAATGCCACCGCCATCCAAGTGCGCTTGTTCCAGCTGCTGGACGCAGCCCGCCTCCCGGCATTCCTCTTCCTCCCCCGGCTCCGAGACACCGACCACGCACCATCCCGCGTCGCCGCCCTGATCGAAGCAGGCATTCGGCCTTCCGCCCTGCGGTGGTACCTGGCGGAACCGTTCCTCGCCCCTACCCCCGGTGCCGGGCCGCAGACGTTCACCCAACTGGCGGCCCGGCTACGCGATCCCCTGCCGGCGGGGTCGGATGCCCGATTCGACCAGCAGCGCCTGGCGGCACTGGACCGCAAACTCTCCGGAGCCCTGCACAACAGCATCGCCCGCGACGAACTCCGCCGGGCGGGAGCAACCGCCCACCCGCGCGTGCTCGACTGGGTCGTCGACCACTACCGGCGGCCACTGCCCCACCAGCGGCGGCTCTGCGCCCTGCTCGACGAGGGGACACACGCATACGAGCCACCGCCTCCACGCGCCGCCGAAGCCGTCAGGTGGCTGGAGCGGCGCCTGCGCGGTGAAGCCGAGGCGCCGCCACCTCCGGACTTGGCCTGGGTCCTTACCGGCGAGACCAACCTGCCCGGGCTCGGCCCGGGCGTGGATCGGCTGCCGGACGAACTTCTCAAAGCCAGACTCATCGCGGCCCGTCAGGCGTTGAGCCGCGCCAGCGCCGCATCGATGCGCTGACGCGTGCGGCCGCGCCCCAACAGCTCCAACGACTCGAACAGCGGCAGGCCCACCGAGCGGCCGGTGACCGCCACACGCACCGGCGCCTGCGCTTTGCCCAACTTCAACCCGTGGGACTGGCCCACTTCCTCCAGAGCGGTCTTCAGCGCCTCGGCTTCCCAGGCAAGCCCGGGATCGGCGAAGCGCTCCAGCGCGGCGGAGAGCATCTCGGCGCCCACCCCGGGTTTCATCGCTTTGGTCCACGACTGCTCGTCGAAGACGGGCTCGTCCAGGAACAGGAAGTCGACGTTGGCCACGATCTCGCTGAGCACCGCCACCCGGCTCTGGGCCAGCGGCGCGATCGCGCGGAAGGCGTCCTCGTCGTAGCCCTCCTCCGGCCACGGCGCCACCTCGGGATCCAGCCACGGCCGACAGCGGTCGATGAACTCTTCCGTCGCCAGCGCGCGGATGTACTCGCCGTTGAAGGCGCGCAGCTTCTTCTCGTCGAAGAACGCGCTGGAGCTGTTGACGTCGGAGACAGCGAACAACGGCTCCATCTGTGACCACGGCATGATCTCGCGATCCTCGCCCGGCGACCACCCCAGCAGCATCAGGTAGTTCACCATCGCCTCGGGCAGGAAGCCCTCCTGCTGGTAAGCCTCCAGGGCGACCTTGTCGCGGCGCTTGGACAGCTTCTGCCGCTTCTCATTCACGATCACCGGCAGGTGCGCCCACCCCGGTGGCGTGTGTCCCAGCGCCTGCCACAGCAGCTGCTGCTTGGGGGTGTTGGACAGGTGTTCTTCACCGCGCACCACCTGGGTGATGCCCATTTCGACGTCGTCGACGACGTTGGCCAGAGCGAACAAGGGCGACCCGTCGGCGCGGGCGATGACGAAATCCTCGATCGAGGTGTGGTCGAACTCCACCCGCCCGCGGATCGCGTCCTCGACCACGGTCGGACCGCCCTCGGGCACCCGGAACCGCAGCGCCCGGCCGGGGCCGGGTTCCAGCCCGCGGTCGCGGCAGAAGCCGTCGTAGCCCAGGTTGGGGTTGTCCCTCCGCTCCTGCACCTGCTCGCGGGTGCAGTCGCAGTAGTAGGCGCGCCCTTCCTTGTAGAGCCGCTCGGCGGTCTCGCGGTGCTTTCCGGCGTAGGAGGACTGGAAGTAGGGGCCCTCGAAGTGCGGGTCGGAATCGCCGATGCCCAGCCAGGCCAGCGCCTGGACGATCCCCTCGGTCCACTCCGGCTTGTTGCGCGCCGCATCGGTGTCCTCGATGCGCAGCACGAACCTGCCCTCGTCCTGCTGCCGGGCCAGCGCCCAGTTGAACAGGGCGGAGCGGGCGCTGCCCACATGGAACATGCCGGTCGGGGACGGCGCGAAGCGGGTGCGGATTGGGTGTTCAGTCAACGTGGCATCCCTGGCAAGTACTCGTAGTTCGATGGATTCGCCGCGCGGCATCGATGCCGGCTTTCTCAGCCCGGTTCATCGCGGCTCCCAACCGCCGCAGGCGATGAGGGCTCGGACGTGAACGCTGCTACTGCTGGTCCAAGATCTCCAAGGGCGGGAGGTCGTCGACGATCTTCATCGTCTCCAGGCTGACCGTGACGATCCGACCGAGTAGGTCGAGAATGTAGCGAGGGTCGTCCGACCAGTCGTTGGGGTCGTTCACGATCCCGCTTGCCTTGTCGGTCTTGACCTGGTAGCGATCGATGATCCACTCGATAGCCGAGCGGGCACCCAACTGGTAGCGGTGGGCCTCTTCGGGGATTCCGCTGACCGTCACTCGGTTGTTGTAGACGATTGTCGAGCGGTCTTCCTTGCTCTTGAACTTCATCTTCTCCACGCGGTACAGCTCGTCCCGCGGCACTGGCGTGGAATACGTGACTTTTTCTTCCAGTGGATAGGGCGTCACGCTCTCGTAGCCCACGTGAAGTTTGGCGAGCGCACGGCCAGCATCAGCGAAACTGTTGAAGTCAGCAACCATCGGGATGCGAGGAAGCGACCTTCGGAGATCGGCCGCAAACCGCGTGCGGTAGTCGGGTGAGTGCAGGAGCCCGTAGACGTAATAGAAGACGTCGTCCTTGGAGACCAGAGGACCGTAGCTCTTCTGAAAGGAGGCCAATCCCGCGTCGGTGATGTTGTCGAGGCGCTCGAAGCCAGACTCCTCTGCGGCGCTGAACAGGTCGTTACCAGAGCCTGTCTCGCGGTAGGTATACCTGGGAAAGAATTGGCCTCCGCTTCCCGCGCCAGTCACGTGAAGGTCCGGGAGGCCATCGATCATCAACACCGAGAACGGAACAGCCGATCCCGCGCCCACATAGTAGAAACCAAAGTTGTCAACCCCAGAAAACGGAAAGTATTTCGACAACACACCCGTACGATGATTAAACATGCCATCAAAATAGACATTCTGGCTAGAAAATACGCGATACACCCCCTTCCTGACGTTTTCCCCAGAGAAGTACCCCCGGATACCTCGCTGCGCTTTCGACATTAAACTAGAAGACCAACTAATCTTAGTTGGATCGTTATCTAGAAACCCACCCACATCTTGCGCAGATGGCCTACTAATGCCATTCGATTCACAGTAATTATGGAACGCATCGATTTGCATATTATAGAAATCGATCATGCGTTCCATATTCTTCAGAACATGGGATTCGCTATAGTTGTATACCCATGCGTCGCGCGTTGTTTCTAGTCCACGCGAGTGTGATACGAAGATGCCTTTTTCAATTTCTTCGCCTGCCACGGGTAGGTGCGCGGAGAACTGCGGATCGCGCTGGTTGACCCAGTCACCCTCGTGGGTCGGTCTAATTTCTTGCCAATTGATGGTGTCCAGATTGCTCTCGGCGACGATGCTCAGCTTCTGCTCGCGAGTGAGGTAATCACCGATGTCTTCGTAGAATAGCCGGCACGACCCGACAGATGTACTGTCCTTGACCAGCAGGAGGATAGCGACGGTGCTGCGACTACCGGAACCGAACACCTTACCGCCTTCCATACGCGATTGCTCGCCGGCGGTGCGCTGGTTGCCGCGCAGGTTGAAGCAGTAGATCGTGCTGAACTCATCGGCCAGGCTCTTGCGGAGTCCGTCGGCGGTGTTGCCGTCGATATAGCCGCCGTTGGACACATAGCAGATCACACCGTTGTCGGTGACGCGGTCCGAGGCCCAGCGGATCGCGCGGATGTAGGAGTCGTAGAGCGAGTTCTTGTTCTGCGCACTGGACTTGGCCGCGTAGGTGTCGGTGATCCGCCCGTCCAGGTGTGAATACTTCTGGTTCTGGTTATTGTCGTTCTGGCTGGTCTGGCCGGACGAGTAGGGCGGGTTACCGATCACCACCCGGATGTCCTGGGACTGCTGCTGGCGCACGCGCTCATTGTTGTCGCCGAACATGACCGCTTCGAGGGCGCCGGTGTCCTCGGCCAGCTGGAAGGTGTCGGTGAGCACGATCCCTTCGAAGGGCACGTAGTCGCCCTGGTGGCGCTGGTGGAAGGCGGCCTCGATATTGACTGCGGCGATGTAGTAGGCGAGGAGCACGATCTCGTTGGCGTGCAGTTCCTGGGTGTACTTGCGCAGCAGGTCATCCTGCTTGATCAGGCCGGACTGCAGCAGCCGCACGATGAACGTTCCGGTGCCGGTGAAGGGGTCGATGATGTGCACGCCCTCGCCGGAGAGGGTCTCGTTGAAGTGCTTGTAGAGAGCCTGGTTGGTGGCGCGCAGGATGAAGTCGACGACCTCGACCGGCGTGTAGACGATCCCGAAGGACTCCGCGGTCTTGGGTAGCGCCTTCTTGAAGAAGCGCTCATACAGCTCGGTGATGACTCGCTGGCGACCCTCGTGGTTGTCGATGCCTTCGGCGCGCTTGCGCACCGAGGCGTAGAACCCCTCAAGAGTGTCGGCCTCGTTGCCGATGGCCTCGTCCTCCAGCTGGGTGAGCATCTGTTCCATCGCCAGCGACACCGGGTTCTGGGTGGAGAAGGCGTAGTCGGCGAACAACGCGTCGAACACCGGTTTGGTGATCATGTGCTGGGCGAGCATGTCGACGGCGTTGGCGTGGGTGATGCCCGGGTTGAGGTTGGCGCGTAGCTCGGCCAGGAACTGCTCGAAGGCGTGGGCCTTGTCGGAGTCGGGATCGGCGATGGCCGTGTTGATGCGGGTGACGTGGCGCTGGGCGATGTCGGCAATGTCGTCGGCCCAGTCTTCCCAGTAGTGGCGTTCGCCGACTTTGGTGACGATGCGGGCGTAGATCGCCTCGCGGAGCTCGCCCCAGGGGTAGGCGATCATGTCCTGGACGGCTTTGGTCGTTTCGGTGCCATCGTCGCCGCCAGTCTGGGAGTTGTCGTCGCCCTCGCCGGCGAGGCCGTCGCGGGTGCCGTCGAAGTCCTCGCCGGTGACGGTGTTGACCAGGATGTTGTCGGGCTTGTTGCGGTTGAGGTCGATCTGGTTGACGGTGGCGTTCATCCGGTCGTCGTGGGCGCGCAGAGCCTGTAGGACCTGCCAGACCACCTTGAAGCGCTTGTTGTCGTTGAGCGCCTTCTCCGGTTTTTCGGTCGTGGGGATGCCCACGGGCAGGATGATGTAGCCGTACTCCTTGTCATCTGCGGTACGCATCACCCGGCCGACCGACTGGACGACGTCGACCACCGAGTTGCGCGGGTGCAGGAACAACACCGCATCGAGGGCTGGCACGTCCACGCCCTCGGACAGGCAGCGGGCGTTGGAGAGGATTCGACATGTGCCCTCGTCCGGTTCGGCCTTGAGCCAGTCCAAGCGCCGATTGCGGGTCAGAGCGTTGGCGCTGCCGTCGATGTGCTGGACCTCGCAGCGCAGCCGCGGTTCGCCGGCCTTGTCGTTCTCCTCGTTGACCCCGTCGACGACGTTTTCGAACTGGTCGGTGATGTGCTTGGAGTCGGCGATGTTGCGGGCGAAGGCCACAGCGCGGCGCATTGGCGCCTCACCCGGCTTGAAGCCCTGTCCGTCGGGAGTATTCCCGCCGCGTTTGGCCAGGCCATTCCAGCAGCCGACGATGCGCGCGGCGTCGTCGATGTTCAGCTCGCCGTCCTCGGAGAGCTGGGACTGCAGGGTAGTGGACAGGAACGTCTCGTCGACGTTGAGAATGAGCACCCGGTAGTCGGTCAGCAGCTCTCTCTCAACGGCTTCGCCGAAGCCGAGCCGGTAGAACTCGGGACCGAAGAGGGTCTCGTCGTCCATCGAGCACAGCTCGGCGTCGTTCTCCTTGGCGGTGGTCTTGACGTTGTCGTCGAACAGCTTGGGTGTGGCGGTCATGTACAGGCGCCGGTGGGCACGCAGGTAGCTGTTGTCGTGGACCTTGACGAAGTGGGACTCGTTCTCGCCGGCGAGGGTGACGCCGGTCGTGCGGTGGGCCTCGTCGCAGATCACGAGGTCGAACGCGCCCACTCCGGCTTCCTGGGCCTCATGGACGGCCTGGATCGACTGGTAGGTCGAGAACACCACCTCCAGTCCGCTTCGGTGTTCGCCGTGCGACGCGCGCATCTGCGCCAGCAGGGTGGCCGCGTCGGTGGTGGCCGGCAGCGCGAGATCGTGGGTGCTCATGTCCTGCAGGTCGTTGTCGACGCGCTGCTTAGAGACCTTGGCGTCGGAACACACGGCGAAGCTGCGCAGGTTCATGGCGCACTGGGCGTTCCACTCGCGCAGGCTCTGCGACAGCAGCGAGATCGAGGGGACCAGGAAGAGCACGCGCGCCGGTTCCCCGGCGGGCTTGTCGGCAGCGAGGTGTTCGGCGATCTTCAGCGAGGTGAAGGTCTTGCCGGTGCCGCAGGCCATGATGAGCTTGCCGCGGTCATGGGCAGCGAAGCCATCGGCGACCGCGTCGAGTGCCTCGCGCTGGTGCTCTCGCAGCTCCTGGGGCGGGTTAAGTGGAAGCGTTACATCCACGCCGATGCGCGGCCACACTTGCTCCCAAGCGATCGGGCTGTCGGCGAGATCGTCCAAGCCTAGGCGGGAGACGGGGATCTGCTGCTGTTGCAGCGCCTTCTCGGCGTTGTGGCCCCATTTGTCGGTGGTGGAGATGATCATGCGCTCGGTGAAGGGCGACCGTCCCGAGGCGGTGAAGAACGAGTCGATGTCGGCCTTTTGCAGCGTGTGCTCGGGTTCGTAGAACTTGCACTGGATGGCGCAGTGGCCGCCGTCCACTGTCGTGGCGACCAGGTCGATGCCGTCGTCGTTCTTGCTGGGCGCGTCCGGCCAGTCGGCCCAGCGCCACACGTCGGTGAAGTGGTTCGCATAGACAGGGTCGGTGCGCAGATAGGCCACCATCAGGCTCTCGAACAGACTGCCGCGCTCGTGATTGCTCGTGGCCTGCTGACGGAGGGAGTCGATGATGTCATGCACGGTCGTCGTCACTGCGTCCCGTTCCCAACTGTGCTGCCGGCGCGCTGAAGGCACGCGAGGGGGATCCACCAAGTTCTGGAGCCAGAGTAACGGCGGGGGGCGACGTCGCGGAATGAGTCAGTTCAGGGCGGCCCGCGGCCCCGGGACGGCAGGTGACGAGTGGCAGTTTCTCAGCCACCATGACGGCGCCGACCAGACCTTCTTACTTCCTTAGCCGTCTGGAGTCTTGGCTGGCAATCCCGGAGCGACATGGCGTCGGGAACCCGTAATGTCGGAGTATGGTCCCCAGCCGTGATCTCCTCAATCGCGCGGCACGCACCGCCGTGCGCGAACTGGTCGCAGAACTTGCGCAAGCTGCGATCAGCGAATACTGGGAAGACGAGCACTTCAGCGCCAGCGCACTGGCACCGGAGGGAAGTAGCGTCCGTCGGCGCGTCTTCGACTCCTATGCCAACTGCGTCGACTGGAGCGATCCCGACCAGGTCGCACGCGCGGTCCGGGTGTTTGAGCGCATCATCCGCCGGGTTGACCGCGACCGCCGTCGAAGCGGCGGCGCCTTGGACACCGATACTCTTGCGGATCTTCGGGAGAACCTTGCCCGCGACGGCTATCGGCTCGATCAGGACCTGCGCCTCCATCCCCCACCCCGCGCATACTCCTCCGCCGCGGGTCATGGCGGGCCACAGGCGGGGCCGACTACTGCCGATCGGCAGATCACCGAGGCGACGCGGCGCCGTGTCATCGACACACTTCAGCTAGAACGGATCTGGTGGTCGGGAGACCTCGACGAGGTCGACTTCCTTGAACGCCTCTACGACCTTGACGCCCTGGAAAGCTATGATCCCCGCTTCACCACCGCGCGCGGCGACATCAGCCAGCATTGCATCTTCAACGATGACTGGGAACGTGACTGGGTATTTAAGGATCCTCGCTTCGCCTTGCGGGCGGGTCCCGACCATGTCTTCCTGGCTTTCCTGGCCGAAACGCTGCATCCGGTCGTCCGTCGGAATCCCGAGGAGATCCAGTGGCTTCTCGCGCTCTTCAACCAGGCTCTTGCTCCTGACGGCTTCGAGCTCTTCCCCGTCGACGCCATCAGCAACCGACCGATCTTCGCAGGAGGACCGCGCGCATCCTTCCACGGGGCACGCCCGGACCTGAACTACGAGCAACGTCCCTTGCTCAGCGACCCGCGAGTCCTACTCGATCACCAAAGGCGTATCCACACCAGCATCGAAAACGATCCGGCAGCGGCAATCTCGGCGTGCAAAGAACTAGTCGAAAGTCTCTGCAAGATCATCCTCGATCACCACGGTGAGGTCTATCCGGACGGCGACGATCTAACCAAGCTTTATCGACGCGTGTCTGACAAGCTCGCGCTCAATTCCGATTCCATACCCGAGGATGCCAGAGCCAGCGGGACCGTCAAGAAGATCCTCCGCACTCTGACCACTAGCGTCCACGGCCTCGCCGAAATGCGTAACCAGCTCGGTACCGGCCACGGCCGTTCCGCTCCCAGCCCGGCGCTGGCGCGCCATGCACGCCTGACGCTCAACACCACTATCGCCCTGACCGAGTTCCTATTGGATACCTGGCAGGACCGCGTCGACCGCGGAGTACTCTCCGCGACCGCTGAAACGACCGAGTCCGCGGTCCTTAGTCGGCATCCAAAGCACTGATCTCGTCGAGGCAGCTACTTCCGAGCTGTACCGAGATGGGCACCATGGTGGGAAAGAACCGACGGGCACTCGCGGCAGGGCGGATAACCGACGAATACGTCTTCACTAGAACGATCAGGGCGAGACGAGAACACCCCAACCCGTGATCATGATCCTGACCGACCTATCCACTCACAGCGATCCTTCAGTCAGAACCCGCCCCTTGGATCGTAAATCTGCTTGAACGACATGGCTCCAGATTCCGCAATCGCTAACCGAGCCGGGCGCGATGCTCGCGCTTATGATCCCACTATTTCCGCCGTGACTTACATGGTCGTGGACTCCAACGGCGCCCTGCACGAGCGCCGCGGCAATTACTATGAGGCCACGGAGTACCTCCTGACCTCCCAGGAACACGCCTCACGAGTCGACGACCGAGCTTTTGAGTTCCTGGAGGACTTTCCCTGGTTGCGGGCTCGCTGGATTGCGCCATTCGACCGGAGTCTGGCGCCGGCCAACCCGGTGGGGGCGGCCATGATGCAGATCTTTGATCCCCCCGGCGGGCCGGGCGACTACCGGGGCACAGTGGTCTTCATCCCCTCTACTCAGCACACCAGCGATCCCGTACTGTACGGTCCGCGCCTGAACCTGCTGCTCAGCATCCACCGCGAAGTCTCCGACGCCCTGGCAGCCCAAGGAGAGCCGCGCCACCGACTGCGGCCTGCGGAGATGATCACCGCGGCTACCGGCACATCGGCTGCCAACGCGCGAGCGGCTTGCGAACGCCTGGAGCGCCACCTACCCCAGACCCGCTTCGAGTCGGTCGCCGACCTTGTCCGTCACCTGCGGGACGAGACCACCGAGTTGCCCGACTGGCTCCAGCCGGAATAGCCGAACGCACCCATGACCGCCGGGAAGAATAAGAAGAAGCGCCGCCACCAACGCCCCCAGCAGCGGCCCAGTACCGCGTCCCGGCCCTCCCCGACACGGGTCATCGACCTTCCCCGCGACGGCGAGGCGCTGATCCGTCTGGAGCTAGCCCCCAGGTGATCCTCAACCTCCTGGGGCGCGTGGTTTCCCACTGGGACCTCACCCAGATCGCTCCCGTCCTGAATGCACTCGGTAAGCCGTACAGCACGCTGACCGCTGCCAATCGCAAACGACCCAAACTGCCCGACACCGAGGCCATCCGCCAGGTCCTCTCACGGCTCCAGCAGATGGGAACCGTGTCTGGTTTCTCACCAAGGGACGGGAAGCTCCAGGTCACGATGAAGAGCCACAGCGCCGCCCTGTGACTCTCTCGCGCTTGGTTGAGCTTCCCCCCGTAGCTCGGACACTTGAGGTGAGGACAGGCGTGATCATCAGGAAGGATGTCGTCCATGCCCTCTCCACACTCGCCCGAGTTCCGCCGCCGCGCTGTCGAGCTGGCGCGCCAGGGCAGCAAGTCCACCGTCGAGCTCGCCAAAGACCTCGGTATCAGCCGCTCCTGCCTGCAGAACTGGGTGGCCCAGGCCGCCGCCGAGGAGAAAGCGGCCGGCGAGGCCGCCCGGCCCACAAATGCGGAAAAGAAGGAACTGGCAGAGCTGCGCCGCCGCAACAAGCAGTTGGAAGCCGAAAACGAGATCCTCAAGCGGGCCGCAGCCAATTTCGCCAGTGAGAACGTACTCCCAAAGTAATGTACTCGCTGGTCCGTGAATGTGCCGCCGACTCGATCCCGGCACACTGAGCCTTTGCCAACCTGGTGTTCGGGCTGCTCGGAGGGTGTACGGCGTGGCGTG